>JASHPD010000356.1 GCA_030038315.1 Acidobacteriaceae bacterium | reverse complement strand
CTCGCCCACGGTGCACTCGCCCCAGCCGATCAGGCCTTCCGAGCGGACTTCGGCGAGCACAACGCGGCGGTCGCGCGTAACGCCGAAGCTGGTTTCAAAGGGACGAACGAGAGGAATATGCAGCTCACGGAGAACAATGCCGTCGATTTTCATAGATGCGTCGTTTCCTTATGCGGTCTGGACCTCAGTAAAAGGGGCCAGTTCATATGTTCCGTTGCCTTGCTCGTCGCGGGTGAAGCCGGTGACAGCCAGCCCGCGCTCGAATGCCTGCTGGAAGCGGCGGCGGTTCTCAAGCTGTACGGCCAGAGCCCGCTCACGATCTTTTTCCGCGGCCTTCCACTGGTAAATGGCGGCCGGAACCTCGATGCGTTCTTCAATCTCTAGCTTGTTCCCCGGCTCACCCGCCAAAGTGGCTTCCACCCGCGGCGAAGCAAGATACCACTCCGCCACCAGGCGGTCCGTGGGCAGGCCGGCTTGCAATCGAGATGAGGATACACCATAAAAATCCGGATAATACTGCCGAATTACGGCTCCCAGCTTGTGGATATTGAGGAAAGCGTTTTTAATTTCAAGCGGATCGAAGGTCCACTCCATCTGGCGAATTCCGCGCGAAAGCGCCTCGCGCCGCTGCTCCAGCTTGAGCTTCGCGCCCAGTCCCCGGTTGCGGTAGGCAGTCTTGACCGCCAGCATGTGAGAGTGAAGGTAATGCCTTTCGTTTCCGCCGTAAGCCGCTGATTCCGGCTTGATTCCCGGCAGCGCCATCGCAAAGCCGACCAGCGAATTCGCGTTTCCCTGCTCTCCGGCTCCCGGAAGCTCCGTGTCAAAAGCTCCAATAAGCTGTCCGCCGATCTTCGGCGCCAGCATGAAGGTGCGGCGCGGAATGATATCGGCAGGGTCGTAGCCCCAGACCTCCACCTGAAGCTGGACGGAGGCCTCAAATTCCTCCCAGCCAGAACAGTTGCGGATCACAATCATAGTTGCGGCTCTCTTGCCTGCGTTGTCGCTAAAGTCTTCTTCGCATTCACCCAAAGGGTTTCAAGCTCCGCCGGAGTCAGCTCTTCGAGCGGCCTGACCGTCCTCCGCTCCATCTCCGCAAAGCGCTGCCGGAAGCGCAGATTCGTTCCACGCAGCGCCATTTCGGCGTCCACGCCCAGGTGCCGGGCCAGGTTCACCGCAGTAAAAAGCAAATCGCCTAATTCAGCCTCAACTGCGGGCTTGTGCGGCGGCTGCGCAGAGGCTTCCGCCTCAAGTTCGGCTGTTTCCTCGGCAATCTTCGGCAACAGGCCGCGCCAGTCAGCCCAGTCGAAGCCGGATTTCGCAGCCTTCGAGCCGAGCTTCGCGGCCTCCGCCAGGGCCGGCAACGCGCGCTGCACGCCATCCAATCTCGATTCAAAACCAGCCCCAGCCTTAGCCGCCTTTTCCGCCGCTTTAATCTCTTCCCAGTTGCGAAGAACCCCCGCCGAGCCTTCCACATTCGCATCCACGCTGGCCTGGTTCCCTGCCGCGCGCGAGGCTTCCTCGCCAAAGACATGCGGATGCCGCCGGATGAGCTTCCGGTTCAGATGATCCAGAACTTCCGCAATCGTGAAATGCCCCTCGTTCGCCGCCATCTCGGCGTAAAACAGAACCTGCAGCAGCAGATCGCCCAGCTCTTCGGCCAGGTGCGGAAAATCCCGCCGGTCAATCGCGTCAAAGACCTCGTAGGTCTCTTCCAGCGTGTATTTGCGGATGCTCTCGAAGCTCTGCTCGCGGTCCCACGGGCAACCGCCCGGCGCGCGCAGCCGCGCCATGATGGCCACAGATTGCTCAAAGAACCCCGCGGACCGCGCAGGATTAGACTCCACGGGCTGTGTGGCCTGATTGTGCGCGGAATCCATCTTTTTGATTTTATCGCGCCCCGGTCAACCGCATACTTTTCCCGCCATGATAGGGTGAAAGGAACAGGGCGTAACCGGATTCCCGCCTGCCGGCAAGATTACAACTAAAGCAACCCATCTCAGATATCGAGGAACATGCTGCGAATCCCCTCATTTCGCCGTATCACCACCAGCGGTAAATATCTGGCCGAAGTGGACGGGCTACGCTTTGTGGCCATTCTCTCCGTTCTCGTCTTCCACATTTACATGATGGACATCATCCACGCCGGCGATCCGGGCCTTCCGCACAACCCGGCCGTGGCGCTGCTGATGCGGCTGATCGGAAACGGCAAATCGGGCGTGCCGCTCTTTTTTGCCATCAGCGGCTTCATTCTCGGGCTCCCGTTTGCCAAAGCCTATCTCGTCGGCGGCGAGCCCATACGGCTCAAAGCCTATCTGCTTCGCAGGGTCACGCGCCTTGAGCCGCCCTACATCGCCAGCCTGCTCATCCGCACCGTTCCGGTCATGCTTTACCTGCACATGACCTTCCGCGCCATCCTGCCGCACCTGCTGGCCAGCATGGTCTACCTGCACATGATCGTCTTCCAGGCCGAACCGCTGGTGCAGAAGGTCGCCTGGTCGCTCGAAATCGAAATTCAGTTTTACCTGCTCGTCCCGCTGCTGGCTCCGCTGCTCTACCACCGCAGCGCCGTCCTGCGCAGAACGCTCTTCCTCCTCCTTTTGCCCGGCCTCGGCGTCATCCAATCCTTCTTTCCGCCGAATGCGTTCATACTGACCCACTCGATTCTCGGCTGGGCGCAGTTCTTTCTCGCAGGCATGTTCCTCGCCGACCTCTACCTCATGGACTTCAAGCGTGTGCCTGCGTCCTGGCTCTGGGATATCTCCGGCGTCCTCCTCTGGATTCTCTTCTTCTGGATGGATGACCCGGCGTTGCATATCTGGGGCCCTTTGGTGCTCGTAGCGCAGTTTTTCGGAGCTTTCAAAGGCAGCCTGCTGCGCCGCTTTTACCAGGCGGCTCCTATCTCCATCCTCGGCGGCATGTGCTACAGCCTCTACCTCACGCACTCGCTGGTGCTGCAGGGGCTGGCATGGGCGTTTTACAGGTTCGCCGGGAAGGCGCATTTTTACGCGCACCTGCTGGCTTCGGAGATTCTGTTCCTTCCCTTCCTCTTCTTCTTCGGAGCAGTCTATTTCGTCCTGCTGGAGCGGCCCTGCATGGATAAGCGCTGGCCGCAAAAGCTCATGGCCTTTCTGCGCGAGCGAAGCCCGTTGGCGCGCCGCAGCTTGGCCACTGTTCAGGAGGCCGCGGAGGACTCGACGGAGTAGATCGAAAAACCCGATCTTCCCGCGCGCCGCAGAAAGCGAAAAATACCTTGTGCGAACCAAGGCCGAATGCAGATCGAGAGTGGAGAGCAATCAGTACGCATTCCACGTCTTTGAGAACGTCTTCCCTTACGCAGCGAGCCTGATCGCGCGAAGTAGTTATACTCAACTCTCTGTAAGATGCGTATTCTCGCAACCATTCTTGCCGGGCTGCTCGGCCTCGTCTTCGGCAGCTTTCTCAACGTCTGCCTCAGCCGCTGGCCGGAAGGCGAAAGCGTCGTCGTGCCGCCTTCGCACTGCCGCGCCTGCGGCCGGACGCTCGCCTGGTGGGAGAACATTCCCGTGGCAAGCTGGCTCGCCTTGCGCGGACGCTGCCGTACCTGCCGCGCGCCGGTCAGTTGGCGCTATCCGCTGGTCGAACTGGCCGTAGGAGCGTTGTGGGCCGTGCAGGCCTGGCGCTTCTTTGACGCCATCCATCACTCCGGCAGCTACACCGATATCACTCTCGCAACCACCGCCGCAAAAGCCCTCTTCGCCTGGCTGCTCGTTGCCCTTGCCGCTCTCGACGCCGAACATCTCTGGCTTCCCGACTGGCTCACCCTGCCCGGAATCGCGCTGGGCTTTGTGCTCACAACATTTCTTTCCCCGCTCGACCGCACCTGGTGGTTGCGCCCGGCCACGGTGCAGCTTGCCGCCTTCGACAGCCTTCTTGCCGTCACCTTCGCATTTGTCCTCATCCTCGCCATCCGCTGGCTCTACTGGCTCGTGCGCCGGCAGGAAGGTCTCGGCCTCGGCGACGCCAAGCTGATGGCCATGCTCGCCGCCTGGCTGGGATTGCCCGCCGCCACGCTCGCACTCTTCCTCGGCGTAGTGCTCGGCGCCCTGGCCGCAATGGGAATGCTCTTTCTCCCACGCCGCAAAAACGAAGCCCTGAAAAATGAAGTATGGGCCGCGCAGAAACTCCCCTTGGGAACCTTCCTGTGCGTCGGCGGCATCGTCAGCAGCCTGTGGGGACAAGCGCTCATCCACGCATACCTTCGCTGGGCAGGGTTCTGAGGCCCATCGCCGCAAAACGTGCCGCACGCTTCGCACAGCATCTGTTACTGCTGCGCAGCCGCAGGCTTTCCCGGCTGCGCGTTGGCAATCTCAGGATCTTTGAGAATCTTCCGCGCATCTTTCGCGTGCTTGTTGTCCGGATCGTACAAAAGCAGCTTTTCGTAATTCGCCTTGGCGTCGGCCAGCTCACCCAGATGGCGCTCAGCCTCGGCCAGCCCCCAGTAAACATCCGGATTGTCCGGCGCAAGCACCAGCGCCGACTGATACCGCGAGAGCGCACCCTTCCAGTCGCGCGTGCTCAGGTAATAGTCGCCAACGTTGATGTCTTCCTTGGCAGTCTCCTGGGGCTGCTGCGGCTGCTCGATTTTTTCCCCGCGCCTGTGCCTGCCGGTGTCCGTAGTGTCCGCAGTCTCCGCCGTGTCGTCCGCCCCCGGCAAAAACCGCCCCATCCCCGCCTGGCTGCTGGAGCTTGAGCCGGAGCTCGGCGAATTTCCATTGCCCAGGGCAGCCGCGCTTCCCGCGTCATCCGGCGACCGCACCGGATCGGCCTCATCCGAGGCGGGCAGCGGCGGAAGCGCGGCGCTCGGCGCATTCGGCGCAGCGCCAATGCCATTGCTCGGCATCACGGGAATGTTTGAAGTGTCCGTTGGAAATGCGTTGTCCGTGTCAGCGGGCTTTTGCGGCTGCTGTGCGGCAGGCTTCTGCTCCTGCTGCTGCGCGGCAACACGTTTCCCCGCCGCGGCCACGCACACCAAAGCGGCCAGCATCGTTATCCAGGCTGCGCGCTTGCGCCTCATCCCGCGAACAACTGCTCCTTTCCACACCCTTCCATGCTACGCTGCCATGCAGAAGGTGTTCCCTCCACCGCATAGCCCCGCTAAGGAAAGCATCGCACAGACGCATGGCACTCATCATTCGTTCTTCCGCAATCCACGCCGCCGGCTGCTACACCACCACCCGCATCGCCAAGGGCCGCCGCATCGCCGAATACAGCGGGCCGCTCCTCTCCAAGCAGGAAGCCGACGAAATGTACCAGGACGCCCTCGTCACCTACCTGTTTGGACTCGGCAAGGGCAATGTGGTCATCGACGGCCACTGCGCCGCCATGTTCATCAACCATAGCTGCGATCCGAATTGTGAGACGGAGGTCGAGCGAGGCCGCGTTTACATTAAGACCATCAAAAACATCGCGCCCGGCGAGGAAATCACCTACGACTACCACCTCTACGACGGCGGCGAGGACGAAGCCTTCTGCAACTGCGGAACCGCCAAGTGCCGCGGCACCATGTACTCCAGAACAGAGATGAAGAAACGCCGCGCCGGGAAAAAGAAATAGCTGAACTGGCCGAGTTAGCTTCGCTGCACTCATGCTGGCGGTGTTAGCAAAAAGCGCTTTTGCTAACACCGCTAACTCCGCCAGCCCCGCTAGCTCCGCTCCATCCCCTCACCGGATACAATCCCATGAGAGAAAGCTCTTGCACAGGGAGCCCGTAAGGAGCGCGCAATGGGATATCAGGTTCTGGCCAGAAAGTATCGTCCGCAGCGGTTTTCCGACGTAGCGGGCCAGGACCACGTCACCCGCACGCTGCTCAACGCGCTCACCCAGGGCCGCATCGCCCACGGCTACATCTTCAGCGGCCACCGCGGCATCGGCAAAACCACCATCGCCCGCATCCTCGCCAGCGCGCTCAACTGCCGCGAGGCCATCGGCAGTGAAAAACGCCCCACTCCGGAGCCCTGCAACGCCTGCGACTCCTGCATCGAGATCCGCCAGGGCAATGCTGTCGATGTCATCGAGATCGACGCCGCCACCAATCGCGGCATCGACGAGATTCGCGAGCTGCGCGACGCCGCGCGCTACTCCCCTGCCCGCGATAAATACAAAATCTACATCCTCGACGAAGCCCACCAGATCACCGAAGCCGCCTTCAACGCGCTGCTCAAGACCCTCGAAGAGCCGCCCGCGCACGTCGTCTTCATGATGGCCACCACGGAGCCCGAAAACATTCCGCAGACCATCCGTTCCCGCTGCCAGCACTTCAGCTTTCACGCCGTCAAATTTGAAGACATTCTCGCGCAACTCAAATCCATTGCCGCTGCTGAAGAGGTGGAGGCCGAAGAAGCCGCGCTGGCGCTGCTTGCCGAAGCCGGCGACGGCTCCATGCGCGACGCGCTCTCCATCATGGATCAAGCCATCGCCTCCGCGCCGCTCGAAAACGGCAAGCCCGCACTGGCCGCCGCGCAGATTCGCGACCTCATGGGCTCGGTCCCCAACGCTGTCTTCGAGCGCCTTCTCGAAGCCGTAGCCCAGGGCCAATCCGCCGAGCTGATGGAGCAGCTTCACGTGCTGCTCAACGCCGGTCACAGTCCCTTATCACTCGCGCGCCAAATGGCCCGCTACCTGCGCAACGCGCTCATGGCGAAACTAGGCGGCGAGCAAACCGAGCTGCTGCAAATCTCCGCCGACGAGCGCGCCCGCGCCATGCGCACCGCCATGCTCTTCACCGAAGAAGAGATCACGCGCAACCTGCAAATCGTTCTGCGCACCTTCGACGACCTGAACTACCGCCAGGAGCAGCGCTTCCACCTCGAACTTGGCTTGCTCAAGCTGATTCACGCGCAGCGCCTGCTGCCGCTTGAAGAGTTCCTGAGCAGCGTAGCGGCAGGAACCACACCTGGCGCATCCGCGCGCCCAGCTCCATCCTCAGCAGCCAGGCCTACGTCCGCACCCGCACCCGGCGCCGCGCGAAGCACACCCGCCGCAAGCACCCCATCCTCCGCGCCGCCGCTTTCACCTTTCGGCGGATCGAGCTCCGGTTCAAGCGCGTGGAGCACTACGCCGACAATCAAGCAAAGCGCCTCTGCTGCACCGGCAATCTCCGCTCCCAAGGAACCCGCAGCCGAACCAACGCGCACACCGATGCCGTTCCTCGTCGGCGCAGCGGTACCCGTCGAAGCCGTCGAAGAAGCGCCCACGCCTGATCCAATCCCCGCTCCCGCACTCCGCGAAAGCGCAACCGCCTCATCGGGCGAAACGCCAGGCGTAGACGCCCTGCGCAGCGCAGTCGTACAGGCGCTCGCGCAAGGCGGCCATCAATCCGCATCCACGCTGCTGAGCACAGGCAACTGGACCCTCGGCGCCGGCAATCTCAAAATCGAAGTCGGCGGCCTGGGCAAAAAAATGCTCACGCTTACGGTGAACTCTGCAGCCGAAAAAATCATTCGCGCCGAGTTGCAGCGCCTCAACGGCCCCGCACGTTTTCTCGTCGTTTCCGGCGAAGGCGTCGCCGCGGGCGCGTCAGCAGCGGCCGCGCCGCTCGCCGGCAGCGTGCAGGAAGAAGCCCTCAAGAATCCGCTGGTGCAGAAAGCAAAAGAAATCTTCCGCGCCGAAGTGCGCAGCGTCGTCGATTTACGCGCAAAATAAGCCCTGCGCATCAAGTAGGAGTGTTCCCATGATGAATCCGCTCAAGATGGCCGAGATGCTCACGCAGGCCAACAAGATCAAAGAAGAGATGCAGCAAAAACTGGAGCAGACCGTTGTTGAAGGCTCCAGCGGCGGCGGAGCCGTAACGGCCACGATGAACGGCAAAAAGCAACTGCTCAAAATCCGCATCGATCCCGCAGCCGTAACGAGCCTGGGCGGCGCGCAGCCCGATGTCGAGATGCTCGAAGACCTCGTCGTCGCCGCCGTCAATGAAGCCGGCCGCCGCGCCGACGACGCAATTCAGGCCAACGCCCAGAATCTTCTCGGCGGCCTCAACCTGCCTGGATTTGGGCCCGGCCTGGAGTAAGAGCAAGTGTCACGCTACGCAGAGCCGATGGCGCGGCTCATCGAAGAGCTCAAGAAGTTACCCGGCGTAGGAACCAAAAGCGCTCAGCGTTACGCTTTCCATATCCTGCGCGGCAGCGACGAGGACGCCGCCGCACTGGCTGAAGCCGTGCAGGGCCTCAAAGCCAGCCTGCGCCTCTGCTCCATCTGCAACAACGTCACCGACGTGGACCCCTGCGTCTACTGCGCCAGCCCCGCGCGCAACCAGCGCCTCGTCTGCGTCGTCGAAGAGCCCACCAGCATTGCTGCCATTGAGCGCACGCGCGGCTACACGGGCGTTTACCATGTCCTGCACGGCACGCTGTCGCCGCTCCACGGCGTAGGACCCGAGCAGTTGCGCGCCAACGGCCTGCTCAAGCGCGCAGAAAGCGAAGCCATCGACGAAGTCATCCTCGCTACCAGCCCCACACTCGAAGGCGAAGCCACGGCAACCTGGCTTGCAACCGCGCTAAAACCTTACCATCTCCGCATCACCCGCATCGCCACCGGCGTCCCCGCCGGCAGCGACATCGAATACGCCGACGAAGTCACCATGGCCCGTGCGATGGAAGGCCGCCACGAGCTATAAAAACAGGGAGCAAAGAACCAGGCACAGCCGCAACATGATCGGCAACGGGTGCCCCATCCTTCGCGTTTTTTGCGAAGGGTGGGATATATACAGCCCTTTATAGATCTTGCTCTTTGTCTACTTCCTCGTTCCCTACTCCACTTCCCCGCTCCAGTCGCACGCAATCTCCCGCCGCTCCTCCGTGCTCTGCCGCGCCCACTCCAGCACGCGCGCCACGCGCCATGCGTCAACAGACTTTACCGGCAACTCGGAGCGCCCATGCAGCGCTTCACGAAGCTGGATGTAGAACTGCCGATAATCGCCGGGAATGGATTCGACGGTCTCGGTGTCGATGCCGCCATCGAGATCAATATGCTTGATTCCCCACTCGGAAACAGGCTCATGCCCCCAGCTCGGCGCATCAATGCGCGTAATCTTTCCCAGCGCTGCTTCCTGCGGATCGACGCCATGCTTGCGGAAACTCCCTTTCGTGCCGCGCAGACTGTACCGAAATCCCGGAATCGACGAAAGCATATTTGCACCAAGCGTCACACGATGCCCCGCATAACGCAGCCGCACCGTAAACGAATCGTTCGCTCCTTCGCCATCGCGCTCGCGGTCGACCTCCGCGCTCACACCCAGCGGCTTGCCGAAGAGCACCAGCGCCTGATCCACAAGATGCGTTGCAAGATCGGCCAGAAAACCGCCCTGCTCCGGCTCATTCTTCCAAGGCTTGCGCGGCGCGCCGGGATTCCACCGATCCATGCGCGACTCCAGATGTACCAGCCGCCCCAGCGAGCTTTCCTCGATCAATTTCCGCAGCGTAAGAAAATCCGAATCCCACCGGCGATTATGAAACGGCACAGCCAGCAGCCCCGCGGCCTTCGCTAAAGAATCCAGCTCAGCGATTTCAGCCGAGCGAACCGCCATCGGCTTGTCGATGACAACGTTCTTCCTCGCCTCCAGCGCCTTGCACGCCATCGCGAAGTGCGTCTCATTCGGCGTGGCAATCACGATCAGTTGCAGCGAAGCATCCGCCAGCATCTCTTCCAAACTGCGCACAGTTTTCACGCCGGGATAGCGCTTCGCAGCCTCATCCGTGCTGCGCTCAACAACAGAGACCAGTTCATAGCCATCCACAGAAGCCAGCAAAGGCGCATGAAAGACGCGGCCGGCAAGGCCAAAACCAACCAAGCCCGTTCGAATCACTGGGAAAACCCTCTGGTGTCAGGGTAAATGGTTCACGCGAAGGATCAAACCATTCTGATTTCTACTGGCGCTTCCGGCCATTGCCCTTCTTTTCCGCAATAGCCTGCCTTGCGGCAATCCGGGCAAGCCCCAGCAAAACGCCTGAATTGCTGATAATGGCATCCGGCCATAACGACTCGGCCGCCTTGCGCAATAGCTCAAAATCTTCTCCGCTCATCTTTACGTTAATTTGTATGGTTCGCTTGGATGCACCTGTCATCCTTTTGGTATCGTGCCTTTCAGTTGACAAAGCAACTATATAAATAGTACTAATGATATCCAAATCTAAATGCAACTTGGACATGGATGAAACACGATTCCCATAGCGACGAAAATACCCCGAATCGTTCCGGAAATTACTTAAAGCCGGGGAAAGATCTGACTTTTCTTGAGCAGGTTCTCCGCTATCTTGACAGGTGGCGTCGAGTGCCGCAGAAGGATGAGTTACAACAATCTGCGGCCGATGACAGAAAAGAGAAAACCAGAGGCTCGTCCCGCTGAGACTCGCTTCCCTGCCGCACCGCAAGTCACCCTTCCAGCTTGAACCGCGTCTCCGCCAGCCGATACAGCCGCCGCCACACCAGCCGGTTCATCGTCACCACCATCAGCGAGATGAAAATCGTGGCCAGCAGAATGATTGGAAATCGCCCCTGGTCCGTTGCGGAGCTGATCTCCGCGCCCAGTCCAATCGTCTGAATGATGCCCGTCTTCACATGCGCATACTCGGCCATCACCGACGCGTTCCACGCGCCGCCGCTCGCCGTCACCATGCCGGTGATGAGATACGGAAAGATTCCCGGCAGAATCAGCTTCGTCCACCGCTGCCAGCGCGTAAAGCGATAGAGCCGTGTCACCTCGCGCAGGTCCGAAGGAATCGACATTGCCCCGGCAATCACGTTGAAAAGGATGTACCACTGCGTACCGAGCAGCATCAGCGCAATCGACCCGATGCCCAGCCCGCCTCCAATCTGAAGCAAAGCCATAATCATCACGGGATAAAACGCCGACGCCGGCACCGAGGCCATCACCTGCGCAATCGGCTGCACCACGCGCGCCAGATTCTGGTTAAAGCCAATCGCCACGCCCGCCGGAATCGTCCACAGCGCGGAGATCAGCAGCGCCGCATTCACGCGCAGAAACGTAGCCAGCGCGCCTTCCATCAGCACGCGCAAATCCGCCCACGTCACTGTCCTCAGCAGCGTAACCGCCTGCAAAGCCGCCCACGCGCCCGTAATCAGAATCACCGCGAGCAGCGTCCAGAAAAGCCCCATGCCTTTGCGGCTGTCGGCGTCGTCGTCAATCGGCTGTACGTGTTGCGTCTCGCGGCTATGCGCCAGCCGGCGAAAGATCGGCTCTTCCAGGCTGTTCCGAACGCGCCCCGGAAGCGACGAAAGCCGCGACCGCCGCAGCAATTCCAGAATCGGCGACCCCGCACGATCCGCGCTCTCCACCTGCTCAAACTTGAACTTGTCGCTCCACGCAATCAACGGCCGCCACAGCAACTGATCGGTAGCGACAACAATCAGGATCACCGCGCCGATGCCGCTCAAGAGCGCCGTCACATCGCCCGAGTCCGCCGCGGATTGAATGTAGCTTCCCAGCCCCGGAAGCTGAAAGTTGCGGTCGCCCATCGTAAACATCTCGCACAGCATCAGCGCAAACCATCCGCCCGCAACCGAGACAATCGAATTCCACACGAGACCAATCGCCGCATACGGCATCTCAAGCTGCCAGAACCTCTGCCACGCCGAGTAGCGATAAATCCGCGAAGCCTCCACCATCTCGCGCGGAATCGTCTTGAGCGACGAATAAAAACTGAATGCCAGGTTCCACACCTGCCCGGTAAAAATCAGCAGAATCACGCCCATCTCAATCCCAAGCTGATGCCCCGGCACCAGCGCCACCATCGCCAGCACCACCGGCGGCAGAAAGCTCAGCACCGGAATCGATTGCAAAATATCGAGCACCGCGACCATCCACGCCTCAATGCGCGGATTGTAAGCAGCCGTGTAGCCATACGCGATGGCGAAGACAAGGCTCAGCAAGTACGCAATACCGATGCGGATAACCGAGTAAAACGCATAGACAGGCAGCGCGCGCGGCGAGTGCGAAATGGGCACCACCGGCGCCGGCGCGCCGAACCAGTAATGCGCAATATGCAGCACGCCGAAAAACAGCGCCAGAGAGCAGAAGGCGATGCCGAGATCGATAAAGAACGGCCAGTTGCGAACCGTAACAAGCGACCGCGCAAAGGGGTACTGGATTCTCACTCGCCGCCTCCGCTGGCCTCGGCTTCCTCTTCTTCTTCTTCCTCTGGCAGAAAGAAGCGCCGCCGCGCCGCGTCAAAGTCAAAAAGCTCGGCGTAACGACCCCAGTTGATGGCGGTCTCAAGCTGGCGCAGACTCTCTTCATCGCTGAACTGCTCATCCAGCATGTCGAGGAAAAAGTCTTCCGGAACCGTGTGGTCGCTCTTCGATTCCAGCGCCCGCACAATCTGCCGCAGCAGCAGAACGTTGCCCGTAGCCGCCTCGCGGAAAAGCTCCTTCTGCCGCAGAATCTCCGAGTTCGCAAACTCCGTGCCGCTCTCCGTGATCGCCGCGTCGCCTTCTTCCACGGTGAGAAAACCAAGCAACTGCGCCGCATCCACAATCGGCAGCAGATCGTCGATCTCGAAGGCAAGATCGTCAGCCAGGCGATAGATATCGTCGCGCCCGCCCTTATCCACAAGCAGCTCCAGCAGGCCGGCCACGCCGCCGGGCCGCGCATGAGGCAGCATCTGGTAGCGCATCTGCCGCTGGTCGCGCACCTTGCGCCCATCCGGCTGCGTCGGCGCCTCGGCAGGCGCAATATCAGGCCGCGTCAGCACCTTGTAGATGTAGTCCACAAGCTGTGTAAAGGCCTGCGATTTGCGGTCGCGCGGCTGCGGCAGCGGCACGCGGAAATCGGTGCGAATATGCCCGGGATTGCGCCCCAGCACGATGATCCGGTCCGCCAGCAGCACCGCTTCCTCAATGTTGTGCGTCACAATGAAGACCGCCCGCGTCGGCATCGTCTTCTTCGACCACAATTCCAGCAGCTCCGAGCGCAGGTTCTCCGCCGTCAGCACATCCAGCGCGGAGAACGGCTCATCCATAAACAGAACCTCCGGCTCCACCACCAGCGCCCGCGCAAAACCCACGCGCTGCCGCATTCCGCCGGACAATTCCTTCGGATACGCCGCCTGAAAGCCATCGAGGCCCACCGTATCCAGCATCCGCAGGCTGCGCTCGCGCCGCTCCTCCGGCTCCACGCCGCGCGCCTGCAGCGGAGCCTCCACGTTCTCAAGCACGGTGAGCCACGGAAACAGCGCAAAGCTCTGAAAAACGATTGAGACATTGATCTGCGCCTCGGAGATCGGCTTGCCGTGCCAGTACACCTGCCCCGCCGAAGGCCGCGAGAGTCCCGTCAGCATCCGCAGCATCGTCGATTTGCCCGACCCGGAAGGCCCCAGAAGCGCCAGAATTTCTCCCGGAACAATCTCAAGATCGGTCGCCGAAATCACCTGGATGCGGTTTTCGCTCGGCTGCGCATAGTACTTCTCAATCTTTTCGGCGCGGATGATCGCCTCCGACGCGGGAGCTTGAGTTTCGGGAGTAGCGGTCGCTTCGATCATGCGCAAAGTCTCCAGGTTTGAGCACTCCGGCCGCGCCGGGTCCGGCTGTTTTCCATTCGAGGCTTCAAAACAAGTTTCCAGGCAGCGGATGAAAATTCAACTGCAAATGATATTGCGAGTGTAAAATGAGTCAGTTGCAATCGGGTAAATCGGGCGTTACGTGGAGTGCACCGCGGGCGCACCATTGTGTTGTTTTGACTCTGCCAGCTCCCTTTTGCCCTGCCCGGCATGAGAGCGCCCCGAGCCTGCTGCTCAGGGTTAAAGTCTCATTGGGCAAAGGGGTTTGTCAAAAAATGTTGCCTGGGCCTTGGTGATCTCAGCCGGGGATGCAGTATAACGAGACTCATCCCAGTGACGATTACAGGAGAATATGCCTGAACAATCCCCCAAACCGCGTGTCCTGGTGGCCGATGACGAGC
>JASHPD010000355.1 GCA_030038315.1 Acidobacteriaceae bacterium | reverse complement strand
AAAACCGCAAAGGAGAACCCGCAACCCACTCAAACCAGACAATTTACAACCCGAGCTTCCACAGCCGCACAGCCAAGCCATTCCACAAAATCTCCACAGCCGCTGTGAAGCCAGAAACAAACCAAGCAAAATCAATACATTAGAAAACAAACTTCCACAGCAAACAGGAAAACCGGAGCAGAAAAACCGAAATTCCTACTTCGCCGTATGCGTCGAGCGCAGCTTCTGCACAATCTCGCGCTCACGCTGCGCATCCGCCGGCCGGTTCAGCCGGAAGTAGACATTCGCCAGCTCCCAGTGCGCATCAGTCCAGTCGGGTTTTCCCTTGATGAGGTCTTCGAGGATCGGCACGGCCTGAGCTTCCCGGCCCGTAGCAGCGTAAATTTTCGCCAGATCGAAGCGCACCAGCGGAACGCCGGGCTGGATGTCGAGCGCGAGCTTTAAAAGCGGCTCGGCCCCGGCGTAGTCCTTCTGATCGACGCGCATAGCTCCGAGATAGAAATTGGCGTAGAAATCCTGCGGATTGAGCTTCAGAGCCTCGTCCAGCGCGGTCTCCGCGCCGGCCTTGTCGCCAATGGCATAGCGCGCCTGGCCAACGAGCGTGTAAACCCCGGGCAGCGTGGGATCGATCTTGAGCGCCTGCTCCGCGTCGGCCAGTGCGGCGTGCCCCTCGGTGCGGTGGAAGTGCGCCGTCGCGGCAATCATCCAGGCGTCAGCCGAATGCGTGGCCTCAGCTACATGCTCCATCTTCGGGATTCCCTGCTCCGCCTCGCCGGTCTCGATCATGGAATCGGCAAGGATATATTCAAGAGCGGTATTTGAGGCATTTGCCTGCTCCAGCGGGGCAAGCAGATCTTTGGCTTCCACAAAGCGCTTCATGCGCAGATAGACGTAACCCAGCATGACGGCTGTGCGCAGGTCGCCGGGATGAGCGGCGTTGATCGCTTCGAGCTCCGCGCGCGCACGGCTCAGGTCGCCCCGCTTGAAATATGCGGCAGCAAGGTTCGTTTGCGTGCGCAAGTCGTTGGGAGATAGGTCCAGAGCCCGCCGGTCTTCGGCAATCGCAGCATCAAGCTGGTCCGTAGCGGCCAGCGCGGCGCCAAGTCCAGCGTGCGCTTCGGCGGAGCTGGGCTGGAGCTGAACGGCCTTGCGGAAATCCTCCACCGCAACGGTCCAGTCTCCGTGCTGCTCGGCTGCTGCGCCATCGCGTAGCAGCGCATCCGCCTGCGTTGCGGGAGCAGGCTCCTGCGCAGCCGCGGTAACGGCGGCGAGCATGGCAAATAGAAAAAGGACGGAGCGCATGGTTATGGATTAAGGATAGTGCAGCCGAAACGCATAGCGCGAGCCTACTGCGGCCCCGCTTGCGGCTTCGCGGCCTGCGGCGCAGGATTGACCGCCGCAGGCGGTTTTGAGCCGTCCACCGGACGGTAATCAAGAATGCGCATCGTCGAGCCGAAATGTTTGTAATCGCGGAACTCGATCGTGTTGAGCACCGCGCCGCGGCTGCCCTTGGTGAGCCGCATCTCAGCGCTGACAGGCAACAGGTAATCGTGGCCGTTGATGGCAACGTAGTCATAATCGACGCCGATGCTGGTCGAATGCGTGGAAAAGGCTTGCGGCAGATCGTCGGCAATCAGCGTTACGCGGCGCACCCGGCGCGCGGCGCTGTCGATAAAGACCTGCCCATAAAAGCCGGTGATGGCCGCGTGGCCGTCTGTGTCCACAACGTTGAAGATGGAGTTTGCCTTCTGGACGCGATAATCAAAGACCTGCACCGGCTGGCCGTTGAGCGTGTCGGTTTCTTTCCACGTGAAATCGGCCTTCGACTTATCGTCGAAGATGGAGCGCAGGACACCGCCAAACTCGCCGGTGGAGCTGGCGCCTTGCAGGCCAGCCCGGTTCACGTTGCTGGGCTTGCCGTTGATCTCAAGCGTAGTGCGATCCTCGATCTTGTCCCGATAGCGAAGCAGTTCGAGGATGGTGTCGTGCAGCTTCCAGTTGCCGTCGCCGGATCGGTCAACCGAGCGGTTGGTGACCTGGATGCAGAGAAAATTCGGCAGCGAATCAGCGTAATTCACGGCTGCCTGCCGCGCATCGGCAAGCAACTGGCGCGCTTCCTCCCTGCTGAGCGGCGGGATGGGATTCGCAGACGCTACAATGGCGAGCGCGCCGGGGGCAGCGGGCATGGGGACTTCGTCGCGTGTGAGCGCGACCTCCATTTCTTTGGCCGGCTCATTTCCCGCGGCCACAGCTGGTTCGCCGGCAACGTGGAAACCGATCTGCTGCACGGCCTCTTTGCCGCCCTGATTGAAGAATGCCTTCACCTGGTAATCGCCGGGCGAAAGCGCGCGTGTGCCGAAGCTGGCAAGGTACGGAACCGCGTCTCCATTGGCATTCATACGCAGCGGCAGCGCGATGCGGCGGCCGGCGCTGCCGTTGTGAATCACCTGCATTTCGAGCGTAGGCGCATCCTTCGATGCGGGATCGGGATGCAGGATGAAGAAGAGCGAGACGTTGCTTGGCTTTTCGCCGAGCTCGCCGGTCATGTTCGGCGTAACCTGGTCCTTGTCATAGCGCAGCGGATTGGCGGAATCGTCGCCGTCGTCCGCATGGATAGGGTCCATTCTGCGCACCAGCACCATGTCGCTGACGGAGATGGGATCATGTGCGGCGGAAACGGTGAACGGAATGCGCTGCGCGCCGGTCTTGCCGCTGAGCTGGTCGGCCACGGCAACCTCTAGCACGTACTGGCCCGGCGTGGTAAAGAAGCTCCGATGCAGCTCGATGGTGCCTGCATGGCCACGGTCCAGCTCTTCAAGAGCGCCGCGTTTGGTAATGTCTTCGCCGAAGCGTTCGATGACGACACCGCTCTTGTCACGGATTCTTCCGGCCACCGTGACGTGCGCTGAATAAAGATTGGTGCTGGCATCTTCTTTCACCTGCAGCGCGCTGAGCGGGATTTCGACGGCAACGGTATCGGTGTTGCCTTCGACAAGATCGCCGAAGCGCAACACGCCGGCATCAAACGGAACATCGGAGGGAAGTTTTGGATCAGTCAGCGACTTCAACAGTGGCACTTCAAAGGGGCGGATGCTGCCGTCCGCGCCGGGAGCAACTGCATAGTAGCCGCTCTTTGCCTTGATGTGCACGTCCTTGCGCAGCGGAGTAACAACGATGGAATGAAAGCTGCCGTCGTAGTTCTTGATGGGCGGCGCGTAAGAGGCCGCGTAATACGTCGTCATGTCTTCGCGCATCTGGTCGAGCGGCTTTTTTACATTCACCTGCGCGTCAATATAGATGCCGCCGGTCTTGACAGCCAGATCGGCCATCGGGCTTTTAGCGGCAAACATGTAATAGTCGTTGGACTGGCGGTGGAAGTCCGATGCCACTGCGACATCCTGGGCTGAGGTCCACACCGGTCCCTGCGCGCTTGGCGCACCCGCGATCGGCATGGGGCCTTCCTGCTCCATCGCAACGTACCCAGTACATCCCGTCGGGCCGCAGCCGGTTGGATGACCCGTCGGGTTGTACGCCCCAACCGAGTTACCCAACGCGGTTTCCATCTGATACTGTGTGCCGACATCGAGTGCATCCATATCCACGGTGTAGATAGTCACGCCGGAGCGGCTGGCGGCAGCCTCAACCGTCTTGAGCATCTGGCGCGCGGCAGAGTCCATCTGCCGGTTGGTGGTGAAGTAGATCAGCGCCTTGCGCTGATTGAGCTTTTCCTGTGAGCGAACAAGGGCGAGCAGCGCGGCGAGAGCCACGGGGGTGTGTTGCTCGTGGGCGATGGTGTGCGTGTCTTCGAGCGCTTTCAGCTCGGTCCGCGCCAGTTCGCGGTCGGCAATGTCCACATGCTGGCCGTTCAAATCTGTTCCGGTACGCGCGACGGAGATGAGGTTTTTCTCTTCCGCCTGTGCTGCTTTGGCGCGCGCGCCCTCGGCCAAATCCTCGCTCATGCCGATGGAACGGTTGTAATCGGATTGCGCAGAGACAATACGGCTATTCGTGACCGTCGTGATCGCGTCTTCCACGCGGTGATGGTCCGAGGTAAAGCCCTGGATCAGACGCAGTCGGCTGCCGAGATCGAAGACGCTGATCGAATAGCTGTTATCCGGAAAGAGCTTGAGAACGCGGTCGGACAGTTGCCGCGCTTCCCGGGCAATCGCCCCGCCGAAGCGGTCGAAGACAAAGACGACAAGATAACCGCTTGTGCCATTGCCCTTGACAAGATGGAAGCCGCTCAGCTTTACGGGCGTGCCGTTGTCGGTAACGGAGACATCGGCGGGCGTGAGATCGAGAATGGAGTGGTTCTTTTTGTCATGCGCAACAAAATCAAGCGAGACCTCGTTGACTGTGGTGCGCAGGTTAGGCGCCTGCTGGCTCACAGCTTGCGCAGCCCCGGAATTGCCGGATGGCGGCTGCGCGGAAGTCTGTTGCGCAGGCGGGGTTTGCGCGCCGGCAGCGCACAGCGCAAGCCCAAGCGCCATCCTGCACGAACCGATGCGCAGGCAGGAGACCGTACGCGAATGTATGCTCTTTTTCACTCCGCAAAACACTCAAGGATAAGGAGAATTTTCGACCCAGTGAACGATGCGCACACCGCTCCCCGCCATTCGACCACAGCTCAGGAGCGGAAATCGGCTTGCACGGAATTCTAGTCGTACGGCCATTCCATGCGCACCCTATTTTTCTATGGATTTTCCGAAAATTTAAGAAGCCGGAATTGAGGACCGCAGCAGTAGGACGGCACTTAACTGCCAGGGGTAGAGAATGCCTGCGCCAACAGCGCACGGGCATTTTCCGCTTCTTCGCACAGGACGGTGTGCGGGCGCAGGGGGTAGCGACGGAGCTCGACCCTGGCATTCATCGACTCAAGCTGGCTGGCAGAGTCTTCGACGCGCACCCAGGGAACGTGCGGGTCCGGGTCTCCGGAGCTGAAAAGAACCGAAGTCTCGTCCAGCGAGCCGGCGTGGTGAAGATCGATGCCCAGCGGGCCAATAAGTCCGCCGGTAAAAGCGATAAGCGCAGCATAGCGGCGCGGATAGCGAGCGACGAACTCCGTGGAGAGGCACGCCCCCTGCGAAAAACCGCAGACGGCGATGCGGTTCGAGGCAACGCCGGCATCGAGAGAGCGCTGGACAACCGATTCGACAAGCTCCAGCGCGGATGAAAGCCACGGCTCATTCTGCGCAATCGGAGCGAGGAACGAGTTGGGATACCAGGTGTGCTCGGCCGCCTGGGGCGCTACCAGAGCAACTCCGGCGGGCGCAATCTCTTCGCCGAGGCCGAGGATATCTGCCGCTGAGGCTCCGCGGCCGTGCAGCAAAAGAAGGATTCCCGAGGCAGAGCGCAGTGGCGCTCCCGCCTCGTAGATTTCCGCGTTGGCATGAGGACCGGCGGCCATCAGAGCGCCTTCTGGTAGTGCAGCGTGATAGGTTCTACCAGGTTCTCGATCACATTGCGGCGGCCCTCAAGCCACGGCGGCAACTTCAGCGCTTCGCCGAGCAATTCCAGCGGCTCATCGTAGGTAAAGCCCGGAGGATCAGTGGCGATCTCAAAGAGCACGCCGCCCGGCTCACGAAAATAGATCGAGTGGAAGTAGGTGCGGTCGAGCACCGGCGTGATGTTCAGGTGCATTGCCTTCAGTTCCTCGCGCCATGCCAGTTGCGCGGCGTCGTCCGGCGCGCGAAAGGCGATGTGATGCACGCTGCCCGCACCTATGCGGCCGTAAGTGAGCTGCGTCTGCACAAGGACATCGACGTAGTTGGCCAATGCGCCGGTTGGAGCGGTTGAGGTAAAGCGGAAGCGGTTACCTTCGCTGCCGGATTGCTTGTAGCCCATCTTTTCGAGCACATTGGCTGTGAGCTCGAAGCCTGCCTCGCAGAGCGTTACACCGGAAAATCCGTGGATGGCGTGCTCGGCGGGTACCTCGCTGTGGCGCGGAGGCTTGGCAGCAGCGCCTGCGGCATTCCCGATCAGCTCAATCTTTGTGCCGTCAGTATCCGCAAAGGCGAGAACACGCTTACCGAAGCGCTCGGGAGCTTTTTCGACCGGAATGCTTGCGTCAAGCAGACGCTTTTCCCAGTAGTCGAGCGAGCTTTCCGGCACGCTGAAGGAGGTTGCGGAGGTTTCGCCCACGCCCGCGCTGCCGCGCGTGGCGTGCGGCCAGGGGAAAAACGTCAACAGCGTACCAGGAGAGCCGGCATCGTCGCCGAAGTAGAAGTGATAAGTTCCGGGATCGTCGAAGTTGATGGTGCGCTTAACGAGGCGCAGGCCGAGCAGTTCGGTGTAGAAGTCCAGATTGCGTTGAGGGTCTGAGGCGATGGCAGTGACGTGATGCAAACCTACGATAGGGTCTGGCATGGGAAAGCTCCGATTGGCAGCGCGGCGCTGTGAACTTGCATTGAAACACGTTGAGCACGAGTGAAGAAACGCCCCCAGATAATTATTGAGTCAGATGCAGATGGCGGCCGTTGGTTGCAAGCGCCAATCTGCCATACGGCGCAACCGCACAAGCAAAAGGCCTCCAGCGCTTTCCAGCAGCCGGAGGCCTTTCGCAAAACCAGTCTGCGGACTTAGCCTCTGTCACGGAACTTGGTCAGCAGGCGCAGCATTTCCAGATAGAGCCAGACCAGTGTGACCATGATGCCGAAAGCTGAATACCACTCCATGTACTTGGGCGCGCCGTAATTAACGCCGCGCTCGACAAAATCAAAGTCCAACACGAGGTTCAGTGCCGCAATGCCAACCACGAGCAGGCTGAAGCCGATGCCGATTGGCCCGGAGCCATTGATGGCCATGAGATGGAAGCCGAAGAAGCCTGCAATCATCTCGAAGAGATAGAACAGCATGATGCCGCCGGTGGCCGCGACGACGCCGATCATAAACTTCTGCGTTACACGAATGACGCCGGAGCTGTAAAGGAGCAGCATGGCCAGCAGCGTACCAAAGGTAAGGCCGACAGCCTGAATCGCAATGCCCGGGTAGTAGGCATTGAGGGCTGCCGAGACGCCGCCGAGGAAAAGTCCTTCGCAAAGCGCATAGAGCGGTGCGGTGACCGGCGACCACTCCTTCTTGAAGATGGTGACCAGCGCAAGGATAAAGCCGCCGATCACGCCGAGCGTCATAAGCGGCCCAACTGCCGCGAAATCGCGGGACTGCGTGAAGAGATTCCAGGTCCACATGGCCGTGACCGCGGCGCAGATCAGCAAAATGCCGGTCTTGTTCACGGCGCCGCGCAGCGTCATGCGCGAGGAAACATCAATAGCGCCCCCATACTGCGGACGGAATGTCTGGTCGCCGAAGGCGGGATTCGAGGTTTTCATCAGAGGCACAGAAGACTCCTTGGGCGGCGCAGGCCGTAAAGGAAAACGCCTTGCCGTACAACTCTATTCTATCCCTGCATGTGCGCCGGAGTCCCGGCGCACGCCGGGTGAGCTAGAGGATATGCGATGCGCCGAGGACAGAACGCCTGGTGCGCATCAGGCGGTTGACGATCTTATAGCGGTCGCCGCGATAGGTGGATTTTACGTGTTCAACCGGCCGGCCGTCCTCGCGGAAGGACACGCGGGTGAATAAAAAGACCGGGCTCTGGCGCGGAACCTGAAGCAGCCGCGCCTCTTCCATGTTGGCCTTGCCGACTTCGATTACCTCTTCCGTGATAGCGAGCTGAATGCCGTAATGGTCCGCCAGCCGTTCGTAGAGCGAGGTATCGGGATCGAAGATTTCCATCAGGTCCGGACAGGCACTTACCGCAAGACAACTGCACTCGATACTGATAGGCAGCGAATCTTCATACCGCACGCGGTGCAATCGGAAGACCCGGTCGCCGTCGGCGAGAGCGAGTGCGGCGCGCGTTTCCTCTGAAGGTTTCTGGATGCTGAAAGAGAGCAGCCGCGAATGCGGCGTGGCGCCGTGTGCGCGGGCCTCTTCACTGAAAGAAAGAACGTGGCGGAATTCCTTTTCGAGCTTGATGCCGGAGATGAACGTTCCCTTGCCCTGGCGGCTGTACAACATACCTATTTCGCAGAGGGATTTGATCGCCTGGCGTACGGTCATCTGGCTGACCCCCATCTGCGCTGCAATCTTCTGGATGGACGGCAGGGGCTCGGAGGGCTTGAATACGCCGGCCTGAATCTGGTCGGCTAACCGCTGCTGAATCTGCTGATACAAAGGGAGCCCGTTTCCACGGTGCAATGGAAGCGGCATGTGAGTTCGAGCAGCAGTCATTTCCCTTTCAGGTATATCAAGACTTGGCAAAAAGTCAAATGCGCGGAGTCACCGGATCGGCTTGATTCGAGCTTTTCCGAAGCATGGTGTCGGCCTGTTCCACGTGCCCAGCAGGGGGAATTTTTAGCGAAATTTAAACCCTTATACGTTTTTCATTGACTCGGATTTTACAAACGGTGTACGGTGTCGTCATTCAGTCATCTAGATGAGTTCGTTTCACTGGAACACCATGGAGATCAGCAACACTCATTATTTGAGGAGGCACTCGATGCAAACCGAGTTTCAATGGATAAGAACACGCTGTAGAACAGCCCAAGGCGCGCTGCGGCTCAGACTGCTTTTGTCTGCGTGCTTAGTTGGAATCGTCCTGGCTGGGATGCTTCCTTGTTCGCAAACGCTCTTGGCACAAACCATTACCGGGTCGGTTCTTGGCACGGTAACCGATCCAAGCGGAGCGGTAATCGCTGGTGCACAGGTAACTGCGAAAGACGTGTCCACCGGCGTCGTCACCTCGACAACCACCAACGCCCAGGGTCTGTACAACCTCCGCTTCCTGCCCATCGGCCCATACACACTGACGGTTTCCGCTTCAGGATTTACCACCGAAACGACGACCCAGTTCCAGCTTGAGATCGACCAGATCGCTAAGTTCAACGTCAAGCTGCAGGTGGGCTCGGCCTCGGAGACGCTGACCGTCTCGGCCGCCAGTTCGCCGCTCCTGCAGACGGAGAACTCTACGCTGCAAACGACGATCACGTCGCAGACGCTCTCCGATCTTCCTCTCAACGGCTTGAACTTCCAGACCGCGGCCATGTATGTTCCCGGCGTGGTCAACCCCGGCTTTGCCTCCATGGGCGGCCAGGACGGCAACGAGCGCCAGGTGGACTGGTACGACTCGCCCTCCTTCAACGGCAACCGCGGGCAGTCCAACAACTATGTGCTGGACGGCGTGGACATGAACGAGACGCTGAATAATATGTCCGGCTATAACCCCGCGCCCGACGCCATTGCGGAGATGAAGGTCATCACGGGCAACGCCGACGCTGAGTTTGGCAACGTGAACGGCGGCGAACTGCTGGTGGTCACCAAGAGCGGCACTAACCACTTTCACGGCAGCCTCTACGATCACCTCGAAAACAACAACATATCCGCCAGCCCGTGGAATAGCGTCTACGCATTGGGCCTTCCCGCCTATCCCTACACCCAGAACCAGTTC
>JASHPD010000354.1 GCA_030038315.1 Acidobacteriaceae bacterium | reverse complement strand
CTGGCATCCTCGCAGCTCCTCGCCGATCCAGCTTTCGGCTCCGCCTTCGGCTTGACAGGAATCGACCCGCAGCTTCGCCATGAGAAAAGTGCAGCAGCAGCCAGCGGCATTTAATAAGTATCCACCTTGAGGCGGAACCTCGCCTGCTACTATACGCGGAAACTTATGGGTAATTAAAAGCTGACCAAACGCTTACGGAAAAGACCCGTAAGAAGCTGAAGATGACACAGGCGCGGTTTTCCAATGCCTTCGGCTTCAGCCTCGACGCAGTGAAGGACTGGAAAAGTGACCGCCGCACGCCGGAGGCTTCGGCGCGAGTCTTGCTGACGGTGATTGCGAAGAATCCGGCGGCGGTGATCGAGGCGCTGCCTCCAAATGCGGCGAAGGCTGCGCGAAAGAAGCGCGCGAAGGTCGCTGCTTAGTCATCCCACCCGGCAAAAGCAAGAACAACCGCAGATCCTTCGACTCCGTTGAAAAACGCTTCGCTCAGGATGACACGGGTTGGGGTTGTGGGAGAGCGGGAATTGGGAGAACGAACGGTTGAGATATCCCACCCATGCGCGATAAAGCTGCGCATGAATGGGGCACCCGGCGCATGAATGGGGCGCTAAAATTTGTGGCTGGGCCACCCGCCCCACCCGCCGTGGTGCGCATACTCCTCGTGTGTCGTAATGAGAAGTATGCACACCATCTGTTTGTTATGCATAACAGTATGTTTGTGCTGCAGGATCAATTTGTATTTCCTGCTTCTCATCTGTAGGACAATCAGCGATTGTGGAAATGATTTTCATCAACTCTTTTGTTCCCTCCGCTAAATCTGGGTCAAGATTGCCAACAATCAATCGAACTAGCTTATCCAAGCGTGGCGTAATCTCATATCGATCATTTTCCAGTTTGGACAGATGGGACACAGTAAGATTCAGGTAACGCGAAAATTCGCGTGCACTTTTATTCACATACTTCCTCAGATACCGAATCTCCTGTCCATTCAGTTTGCATGGGTTGCATAGAATTGCTAACGCGAGAACCTTCATCAGCCCATCCATATTTGGGATGATCGGATCGACGTTGCCACAGTGCGCACACTCAATCACTTCAATGTTTTGCAGTTCTACAGGAACTCCCATCTCGTCGAACCGATAGCTCTTCCGAGTGACCGATGCATCGCTTCCGCACACGGTGCACGGTTCTTTCTTCATGTGGTCCTCCCTTGACTCTCCACCGAAAAAACAGTAATCAAGCAAGCCACATCGACTTGCTTGAAGCTGAACACGATGCAAAGCCATTTTCCACCAGGCTCATAGCCTTCGATTTTGTATTTCCACTCCCCAGTTTTGATGTCTTGTTCGGGTGGTTTGGAAATACTTCCTGACCGGAGCACTTGCCAAGCATCCGGAATTGTAAGGCCTTCATTTTTCAATTCGTCCCGAAAATGCTTACTTGGGATGATTCTGCCGGAACCGCTTAGGCAGTCTCGCAGCAGAGAAAGAGCAACATCCGCCTTTGCGGCATTTATCGGCATAGTTGTGATTTTGACAACTATTCTATAGTTTCGTCAAGAGAAAAAGTTACAGAAATCTTCATCTGAGTCGTCTTTTCAATATGCAAAATATTGATTTATATAACATTAAACATAGTATTCATCCAACGACAACGGCCACCCCGAAGGGTGGCCGTTGCTTTTGCGCCGAAGGCGCGGCTGCCTGGACGGCTAGTCCTAGTTCTTCTTCCAGTTGATGAGGTCGCCGAGGGTGGTGGTGGAGCTAGAGGACGAATTCTTTTCGGCCTTGTAGCTTTCCACGACGTCGCGGCTGGCTTCGTGGCCGGAAGAACGCAGGCTGAGGCCCACCTTCTTCTCTTCCACGTTGATCTTGATGATCTTGAAGTCGTGCTCTTCGCCCTGTTCGAGCTTGGCAGGAACGCCGTTGTCGTCTACCGCTTCCGAGATGTGGCAGAGGCCCTCGACTCCTTCGGCGATTTCGACGAATGCGCCGAACTGAGCCGTGCGCAGCACCTTGCCGTGCACCACATCGCCGACGCGATGCGTGGCGAAGAAGCTCTCCCACACATCGGGCTGGAGCTGCTTGATGCCGAGGCTGAGGCGGCGGTTCTGCGGCTCGACGCCGAGAACAACGGCCTTGACCTTTTCGCCCTTCTTGACCACTTCCGACGGGTGCTTGACGCGCTTGGTCCAGCTCAGGTTCGAAACGTGAACCAGTCCGTCGATTCCGTCCTCGATCTCGATGAACGCACCGAAGTCGGTGAGGTTGCGGACGCGGCCTTCGACGACTGTGCCTGCGGGGTAGCGCTCAACGAGGTGCTCCCACGGATTCTCAAGAAGCTGCTTCATGCCGAGCGAGATGCGGCGGTCGGCCGGGTTGACGGCCAGAACCACGGTTTCGACTTCATCGCCGGGCTTGACCAGCTTGGAAGGATGCTTGAGGCGCTTCGACCAGGTCATCTCCGAGAGATGGACGAGGCCTTCGATGCCCTGCTCGAGCTCGACGAACGCGCCGTAATCCGTGACCGAAAGAACGCGGCCGCGAACATGCGCGCCAACAGGGTAGCGCTCCGAGGCGTCGAGCCACGGGTCAGGCGTCAACTGCTTGAAGCCGAGCGAAACGCGCTGCTTCTCCTTGTCGAACTTGAGCACCTTGACCTGAATCTCGTCGCCCACGTTGACCAGGTCGCGCGGATGCGTGAGGCGTCCCCAGCTCATGTCCGTGATGTGCAGCAGGCCGTCAATGCCGCCGAGATCGACAAACGCGCCGTAGTCGGTGAGGTTCTTGACGGTGCCGGTGAGGACCGCGCCCTCGTCGAGATGCTCAAGGGTCAGCGAGCGCTTGGCGGTTACTTCCTCTTCGAGGATCTCCTTGCGGGAGACGACGACGTTGCCGCGCTTCTTGTTCAGCTTGATGACGCGGACTTCAATCTGCTGGCCGAGGTAGCCGTCGAGATTGCGCACCGGGCGAATCTCAAGCTGCGAGCCGGGCAAAAACGCCTTCAGTCCGATGTCCACGGTGAGCCCACCCTTGACGCGGCTCACAACGGTGCCGATGACCGGCGTCTTCTCGTTGGCGGCCTTCTCGATCGAGTCCCACACGCGCAGGCGCTGCGCCTTCTCGTAGCTGACCAGGTAACCGCCCTCGGGCTCCTCGCGCTCAATGACCACGTCGATCACATCGCCGGCGTTGAACTTGACCGCGCCGGTGTGATCGGTCACCTGCTCCAGCGGCACCAGGCCCTCGGATTTCAGGCCCACATCGACCACCAGGTGCTTTTCCGTCTGCTTGACGACCGTGCCGGAAACAATCTTGTCGCCGTAGGCCTCGACCGCGGCGGCCTCGGCGGCCTGCTCGCGCTCAAAGGCTTCGAGCGCGGCGGAGAAGTCTTCCATGGACTCCACGTGCTCGGTTTCGGCTTCCGCGGCGTGCGCCGGTGCCGGTTCGGCAACTTCGGCGGCGGCTACGGGTTGGGGTGTGGCATCGGCGTCCAGCGCGGGTGCGGCGGCTGCAGTGGCAGTGGTGTCTTGATTCGACACGGGTGTGGACGTGGATTCGGACGACGGCTGCTCCAGCTCCGTCGCAGGCTCAAGGACAGGGGTTTCCAGTTCGGTGCTCAGGGTTATGCTCTCGGGTTCGGGATTGAGGACGTTTGCCATCACAGCTAGCTCCAGGATTCGCTTCCAGGCTCATGCGCCGGTTTGCCGGCTGCCACGGGTCTTCTTGCTTTGCGCGCTCCATCCGCTTTCGCGTGCTCGCGGCCTGAAATTTCCGCCAGGCGTAGTCCTGAGTCATTGGCGGTTTTTCAGGGGAGACAAAGCCGCCGCCCCAGACTTGCGGGCCGGCGAACGGCTGATCTCCGTGGAGGAATTCCGGCGGCAATTGCGCGCCTGGAAAGACGCGCCGTACTGCTGGTTTCCGCGCAGGAAGCTACATTGCTAAGTGTAGCCTTGCTTGGGAGAGTGCGTCAATCAAATGCACTGCCCGCACGGGCTTGCAGGGGAAAGCGGCAGAAAAGCACGCAAACTGCGGAAAAATTTCGGCGCGGCAGGCACGGATGGAAACGATACGCCTTCGATATGTCCTGCGGCTTCCTGAAAATTCACCAAAAATCAATCGAATCCCTGCCGATCGCACGCCACGCATAGCCCGCGAGCGCAGTTCTATACTGGCCGAAGAAAGAATGGACACTCTTTGGACTCCCTGGCGCTACGCCTACATTACCGGCGCGGATAAAACGGCCCGAACCGGCGTGCCGGCGCACCTTGCCGCGTGGACCGGCGATAAAGGCTGCGTCTTCTGCAACCTCATTGCAGCGGTGGACTACGCCATCGAGCAGGGAATGCCGCGCGACGAAGCCGAAGCGGCCGGCCACATTGTCTATCGCGGCAAAGACTGTTTCGTCTGCCTGAACGCCTTCCCCTACACCTCGGGCCACGTGATGGTGATGCCTTACGCGCATCTGGACCGGTTGGCACAGATGCCGCCTGAAGCCGCACATGAGCTGATCGATCTCGCGCAGCGCACGGAGCAGGCGCTGGAGCAGGCCTACAAGCCGCATGGGTTGAACTTCGGATTGAACCTCGGCGAAGCCGCAGGAGCAGGCGTAGCAGGACATCTGCACCTGCACGCCATGCCGCGCTGGGTGGGCGATACGAACTTTATGACCACAGTCGCCGAAACCCGCGTGGTTCCTGAAGATTTGACGACGACATGGACGCGATTGCGAGCGGCTTTCGCCAAAAATGCAGGCTAAGCAATCCCTTTTCGTTTAAATCGCCGCATTCGTAGTAACAGAACGGTATTATTCAGCGGGTACGGAGCCGTCGGCACTGGCTGCAAGAGCGGGAGACGACACCCAGTCTTTCGCCCTAAGCGCTCGCGTCTCCGCCTCAAGAGGCTCCAGGGTATCGAGTTCTGCTTTATCGCGCACAAGGCTTCCCAGCTTGCGGGCACGATCAAATGTGCCGTCTCGTCCTTCCACAGCGCCGACAAAGCTGTTGTATTGGTTCACCGCGCTCTTAAGGGATTTTCCTAAATTATCGACATACTCGTGCGCTTTGACGAGCTTGGCATACAAGTCCTCGCCGGCCGTTTGAATAGCCTTTGCGTTCTCCGTGATCTTTGACTGATGCCAGCCATAGGCGACGGCCTTGAGCAGTGCAATCAGTGTGGTTGGCGTGGCTAACACGACATTCGACGCGGCACCATATTCAATCAAGGCGGGATCGCCTTCGAGCGCGGCGCTGAAAAGCGCTTCTGTCGGAAGAAAACAGACAACAAACTCCGGCACATGCTCGAACTGCTTCCAGTAGGCTTTGCCGGACAAATCCCGCAAATGCGATTTAACGCGGGCAGCATGAGCCGCAAGACGCGCTTTGAAGGATGCGGGATCGCCTGTCTCCTGCGAGTCTGAAAAAAGATCCGAGGGCGTCTTGGCATCGACAATAATGGTGCGTCCGTTCGGCAGGTGAATCGTCATATCCGGCTGCAATCGTCCGGCTTCCTCTGCCTGCGTGGAAACTTGCTCGCGGAAAGAGCAGTGGTCCACCATGCCGGCGGCCTCCACGCATCGCTTGAGTTGCAGCTCCCCCCAGTTGCCGCGGGTTTTCGGCGCGCGCAGAGCGGAAATCAGTTGCGCGGTCTCGGTCTTCAGCGCGTCCAGAGATGCCGGAATGGACTGCTGCATATTTTGCACTAGCACCTTGACCTCCGCATAAGCGCCGGCGCGCACGGTTTCCATCTCACGCGTCTGTGTGTCGAGGCTCTTGAGCGCTTTTTCGAGAGGATCAAGCAGCCCCTTGATGGCCTGCTCCTTGGCTTCGAGCGTCTGCTTTGCTTCGTTCGTCTGGCCACCGAGTTCCTGCCTGGCCAGAGCAAGAAATGACTGCGTGTTGGCGCGCAAGGCATCGGCAGCAGCCCCTTTGAAGGCCGTGTCCAGATCGGCCTTCATCTGGGCATACTTCTCCTGCTCGTGCTTCAACTGCTCCTGAACCCGCGTCAACTCATCCGCCTTGGGCTTCAATTCCGCGGTTTCTGCCCTTACGGATTCCAGTTGCTCTCGCAGCGCCGCTTCCCGTGTTTCAGAGAGCTTGCGCTCGCCTTCCAAAGCCTGCTGGACCTGCAATTTCTCATGCCGAAGGCCGACCCAGAGACCGAGCACAAAGATTGCCACCAAAGCCAGGACGTATACGATGCCAACTGTTCCCATCATCCTGTTTCCTCTTCGCCTAATGTACGCCTGTCCAGGCTGCCGCGCCTGTGCATTTCCGGCCGGATATCACGTGCCGACAAGTTTTCTATTCCCTGCGCCCTATTCGCTACTCCCCGCCTTTACACACCCCAAATCAGCCCATTAGACTTGGAATTTCGGGACCGTGCGCGAATTTTTCTCCGCTGCGGTTGTGTTCCACCGCCGAAGACCGGTATGGTAGGCAGGCGGAGACGCGGATTTATACCCGGACGACTTCTGGATTTCCAACAGATTGAAGGAGAAGCACGCATGGCCGTCGAAGAAAAAGTGAAACAGATTATTGTCGAGCAGTTGCAGGTGGATGAGGCCGAGGTCACGCCCAGCGCCAGCTTTCAGGAAGACCTGGGCGCCGATTCGCTCGACGTGGTCGAGCTTGTGATGCAGTTTGAAGAAGCCTTTGACCTCGAGATTCCCGACGAAGACGCGGAGAAGATCAAGACGGTCAAGGACGCCATCGACTACATCGAGAAGAACGCCAAGAGCGCGAAAGGCAAGTAACTGGTGAGTCGGCGAGTTGTCATTACCGGCCTAGGGCTGGTTTGCGGCGTGGGCAATACCGCGCCGGAAGTTTGGCAGGGATTGCTGGCCGGAACCAGCGGCGTAGGGCCCATCCAGGGCTTCGACACCACGAGTTTCCCTGTCACCTTTGCCGCTGAGGTTCGCAACTTCGATCCCCTCAACTTCGTGGACAAAAAAGAATCGCGCAAGATGGGGCGGTTCACCCACTTTGCCTTCGCCGCTGTAGACGAGGCGATGCGCCAGTCCGGCCTTGAGATTACGCCGGAGAACGCCGAGCGCGTGGGTGTCTTCATCGGCTCCGGCATCGGCGGTTTTGAGGTGATCGAGCGCGAGCACTCCAACCTGCTCAACGGCGGGCCGCGCAAGATGTCTCCCTTCTTCATTCCCGCGGCCATTATCAACATGGCTGCGGGCTTTATCAGCATTCGCTATGGCGCGCAGGGGCCGATTTCGGCCTCCGCGACGGCCTGCGCCACTTCAGCCAACTCCATCGGCGACTCGGTACGGATGATCCTGCATGGCGACGCCGATGCAATGATCGCCGGAGGCTCCGAGGCCGCGGTCACGTCGATGTCTGTCGGCGGATTCGCGGCGATGCGCGCGCTCTCCACGCGCAACGACGAGCCGCAGCGCGCAAGCCGGCCTTTCGACAAGGACCGCGACGGCTTTGTGATCGGCGAAGGCGCGGGCATCGTGATTCTCGAAGAGCTTGAGTTCGCCAAAAAGCGCGGCGCGAAGATTCTTGCCGAAGTCATCGGCTACGGTATGAGCGCCGACGCCTATCACATGACGAACATCGCGCCGGACGGCGCCGGAGCGCAGCGCGCCATGCGGGCCGCGCTCAAGGACGCCGCCATTGCGCCCGGAGAAGTCGGCTACGTCAACGCCCACGCCACTTCCACGCCCGCGGGCGACGGCAACGAGTCCAAGGCCATTGAGATCGTCTTCGGCGAGCACGCGCTCTCGAAGAAGCTCAAGGTGAGCGGCACCAAGTCCATGACCGGCCACCTGCTCGGCGGCGCGGGCGGGCTTGAAGCGGGCATCACCGTGCTGGCGCTGCAGAACCAGATGCTGCCGCCCACAATCAACCTCGATAACGTCGATCCCGAGTGCGTGCTCGACTACGTGCCGAACAAAGCCGTATCGCACAGCTTCGATATCGCTCTGTCGAACTCCTTCGGTTTCGGCGGCATCAACGCCACGCTGATCATGCGCCGCTGGACAGAGTAAAAACAGAGATCAGGGATCAGTCAGACAAAACGGCGCGCATCACCGGATGCGCGCCGTTTTTATTGCGGAGTATTAGAGCATTTCTCCGGATGGTATAGAGCCCCGGGTGCCCCACCCTCGCCGCGTCTTTGTTTTTGTGGCTAGGGTGGGATGCAAGCCGGCCCTCTGCGGCAAATAGGATACATGCTTTAGCCGCCAAACGCCGCAGCCCAGCCCACGCCGATCAGCACAAAGAGAACCCACCAGCCGAAGACCGCAATGTATCCGGAAGGCCGCTTGACGCCGGCCACAATCGCCGTGCCGATGCCAAGCAGCACCAGCGTCCAGATCGTAATCACATCGAGCGAAGTGAGCAGCGTGTACAGCGCATGGTTCGTATCGGTGGGGCTGAGAAATGCCGCGATATTCGTCGGCGCAAAATTCTTCAGGTTGAAAGACTCCGGCGCGGCGCCGGCATAGATCACCACAATCCCCAGCAGTGTTTTGATCACCGACGGCAAACTGGCGTACATCCAGACCGTAAAGATGCTGCCAAAAGTCGCCTTGCCGCCGAAGCCGAAATTGATCGTGCCCCAAAGGCCGAGCGAAAGCACGGCAATGCCAAGCAGCAGAAAAGCCGGAGTCGCCAGGAAGATGCCTTCCGTTGTGTAAACGGCAATCTTCATCGACGTTTCACGCCGGTCCGGCGGCAGGTTAGCCATCTGCGCTTCCTGCTTGGCATTCATGTGAATCTGGTTCTCCACCGCCTGCCGCATGCCGACCTTGGTGTAGACAGCGCCGAAAAAGAGATAGCCGA
>JASHPD010000353.1 GCA_030038315.1 Acidobacteriaceae bacterium | reverse complement strand
ATTACCGCCGCCTTTGCCGCCACGGCCGCCGTGCCGTTTTCGCTTACGGACCGGCACGCGGCCTCCAACGTGATCTTTTCGACAGGCCATCATGCGCAGTCGCACAACGATGCGCCGCTGCCCGCCAAAGAAGATGCCACGCGCGTGGTCTACATGCCGGGCCGCGATTTGAAGCTGCTTGCCGAAGAGTGGCTCGCCGAAGGCTTGCCCGCCGATCTGCCCTGTGTGCTGGTCTCGCGCGCCAGCAGGGAAGACCAGCAGGTGCGATGCACCACGCTTTCCGCGCTCGGCAGCGAAGCTCCACTGCCCGCGCCCAGCGTGCTGCTTGCCGGATGGGCCGTGCGCGAGGGCGCCGCGCGGATGCTGGCCGAATCCAACGCTTCCATCGAAAGCTGAGCTGCTCCACACAACAAATCCTAAGAAACGGCGCCAAAGTCCCGGCCATCAAGCCCTCCGCGGCTTGCCGGAGTCCTATTGCTTCCAAAAACAGAGCTGCCGAGCGTAAGATGGTGCCGATTTCCAAAAGATCGCCGCATGTATCCATGCGGAAAAACACAATTCCGGCGAGAGCAGAGCCGTAGCAAGAGGTTCGCGATGAGTGCGTTGGGAAGGCTTTGGGTGTTGTCTTCAGGAATGGGCTTGTGCCTGAGCCTGGCATCCTGCGGCGGTGGAGGCTCCAAGACGCCTCCGCCACCGGCGACCTATACGCTGACGGTGAACTCTTCCAATCCCGCGAGCGGCGTGCAGATCAGTTATACGGAGAATGGCAGCAACGTTGTTCAAACCGGCACAACAGGCTTTACGCTGACCCTCGACTCCGGAAGCACGGTGATCCTGACGGCGCCATCCACGGCGAGCGGGAACAATTTCTATGGCTGGAGCGGCTGCACCACCACCAGCGCAGAAACCTGCAATGTTACGCTGAACGCCAACACAACCGTGACCGCGACTTACAGCACGCCTCCAACGACCTACACCCTTACTGTCAACTCGACAAATCCTTCCAGCGGCGTGCAGATTTCAGGCACAGCCACGCTCGGAGTTGTTTTCAGCGGCACAACCAGCTTTACCGAGACCCTCAACTCCGGAAGCCAGGTCTCGCTGACCGCGCCCGCCACTGCAAACGGAAATAATTTTTCCTCGTGGACCGGCTGCACAACCACAAGTTCCACAACGTGCGGCTTGACGATAAGCGCGAACGCGACGGTGACGGCGAATTACGCAGCACCGGCGGTCAGCTCCGTCACGGTTACGCCGAATCCCGCCTCGGCGACGATCGGCGGCACGGTGCAGTTTTCCGCCACGGTCACCGGCCCTTCGGTGACGAACAACAGCGTAACGTGGACGGTTGCCGCGCCCTCCGGAAGCAGCCTGAGCCCGGGCACAATCACATCGGGCGGACTCTACACCACGCCGTATCCTGCGCCGGCGACGGTCACGGTAACGGCAACCAGCGTGCAGGATACGAGCGTCTCCGGCAGCGCAACGGTAACGTTGAGCGCGCCGGCCGCAGCCGCCGGCCCGGCGCTGAGCGTGGACGCGGGTAATGAGACGCACGCCATCAACCCGTACATCTACGGCATGAACGCCTACCTGCTCGATTCGGCAACGGTAACCGCGGCAAACCCGGCCATCGTGCGCTGGGGCGGTGATGACACTTCGCGTTACAACTACCAGACGAACACGTCAAACGCCGCCAGCGACTACTACTTTGAAAACTCTACCGGCTCAAACGGCATGTGGGGTGGCGGCAATTACACCGGGCTGATTACAACCGCCGCGGCCGCCGGCGTGCAGACGCTGATGACCATGCCGGTGCTGGGCTGGGTGACCAACAGCTCATCGACCGCGTGCAGCTTCACGGAATCGCAGTTTCCCGGCCAGGAGAGCTACAACGGCGCCTGCGGCGACGGCATTATTCCCGAAGGAACAGACAACTGCGTAACTTCCGGCGGCTGCGATCTCTCCGGCAACTCGGCTACCGGCATTGCGGCCATCACCAGCATTTCTGATCCGCCGCCGACGGCTCCGGCCGCCGCCGATGCAACGCAGACCTGGGCGCAGGGCACGTGGGCCGGCGGATGGGTCAGTTCCATTCTCAGCAATTACGGCGCTGCCAGTTCAGGCAAGTCCGTCGCCATCTGGGATCTTGATAACGAGCCGGCGTGGTGGGATGCGGTGCACCGCGACGTGCATCCCGTGGCCTCAACTTACGACGAGGTGACCGACGGCGGCATCGGCACCGCGCTGGCCATCAAGACCATCGATCCGACGGCGCTGGTGAGCGGCCCGGTGATCGATTACTGGTGGAACTATTTTTACTCGAAGGAGGATATCGAATCCGGGTGGGATTCCGGCGCGCCCTGCTATGAGCCGTGGAGCAATCCGGTGGACCGCGAGGCACACGGCGGCGTGCCAATGATCGAGTACTACCTGCAGCAAATGGCCGCGGCGCAGCAGACCTACGGCATCCGCCTGCTCGATTACCTCGACATTCACGCCTACATGGCGGCAACCTACAACGGCAGCTCGGTGGGGCTTACCACGGCGGGCGACACGGGCGAGCAGCAGGCGCGCCTCAACTCCACGCGCGCTTACTGGGACCCTACCTATACCGATCCGAATTTTCCGCAACCGAACTACATCACGGACTCGAACTACACCGCAAGCTGCAACACGCCGCTCCAGGCGCCGGAGGCCATTCCAATGCTTGAGGCGTGGGTGGCAAAGGATTATCCCGGCACTATGGTCTCCATCGACGAGTACAACTTTGGCGGACTGGAGTCGATCAACGGCGCGGTCACCGAGGCCGACGTGCTGGGCATCTTCGGGCGCGAAGGGCTCGACATGGGCATCTTCTGGCCCACGACAAACTACGATCAGCAGACGCCGGGCAACATGGCCTTCGCCATCTACCGCAACTATGACGGAAAAGACTCGACCTTCGGCGATGAGGCACTGTCCTCTACGAGCGCGAACCAGGCGCAGCTCTCTGTCTATGGCGCGCTGCGGACCAAAGACAACGTGGTCACGATTGTCGTCATCAACAAGACCTACGGCGACCTGGCCGCAACGTTGACGGTGACCAATCTCGCGGCATCCACAACTTCCGCGCAGTCGTACCTGTACAGCAACGCCAACCTGAGCCAAATCGTCGGGCCCACGAACGTAACGGTAACGCCGCCCTCGGGCAGCGCGACCGCCAGCACCATCAGCACAACCTTTCCCGCGCAGTCGATTACGCTGCTCGTCATGCCGAACTGAACCGAATCAGACCGAATGGAACCGAAGCGTCCGCCGTTATACTGAAGTTTCTGTCACAGCAGGCGCGGAGTTGCTTCTGGAACGGCCCGCGCGGGAAGAGAGACAAGGTTGGCGCAGGCGGAAATCGGCATTATCGGCGGCAGCGGGCTGTATTCTATGCCCGGATTTGCCGGCATTCAGGAAGTGCGCGTGGAGACGCCCTTTGACGAGCCTTCCGACGCCTTTGTGCTCGGCGAGTTAGAAGGCCGCAAAGTTGCGTTTCTTGCGCGGCACGGCCGCGGTCATCGTCTTCTGCCCTCGGAGCTGAACTTCCGCGCCAACATCTACGCCTTCAAAAAGCTCGGCGTGGAGCGGATTATTTCGGTCTCTGCCGTCGGCTCGCTCAAGGAAGAGCACAAGCCGACGGATTTCGTCATTCCCGACCAGTTCATCGATCGCACCTTTCATCGCATCTCGACTTTCTTCGGCGAAGGCATCGTCGGCCACGTCGCCTTTGGCGATCCGGTCTGCGCCACGGTGGCGAAGACCGCTGCGGATGCCTGTAAAACCGTCGGCGTTATAGGCAAGTCAGGCGGAACGTATGTCTGCATGGAAGGGCCGCAGTTCTCGACGAAGGCCGAGTCGAACTTGTATCGCAGTTGGGGCGCGGATGTGATCGGCATGACCAACCTGCAGGAAGCCAAGCTCGCGCGCGAGGCGGAGATCTGCTACGCAACGATTGCAATGGTGACCGACTACGACTGCTGGCGCGAAGGGCACGATGCGGTGACGGTGGAAGAGATTGTGGCCGTGCTGCACAAGAATGCCGAGAACGCGAGCAAGGTGGTGAAGGCCGCCGTGGCCGCCATGCCGCGGGAGCGCAAATGCGCCTGCGCCTCTGCCGCAAAGTTCGCCGTGCTCACGCAGCCGGATGCGATTCCCGCGGCAACAAAGGAGAAGCTGAAACTGCTTTTCGGCAAGTACCTGGGTTAATTCGCCGCATTTTGCATAGCATTCATACAAGAAAATAGGAGAAAGAATGGCCATTACCGTTGTAGGCAGCGTTGCATTCGACACGATTGAAACTCCCGCCGGGCGCAAGGAGCGCTGCCTGGGGGGCGCGGCGACGTATTTCTCGCTTGCGGCCAGCTTTTTCACCAGCGTGCGCGTAATTGCCGTGGTGGGCGAGGACTTCGGCCCCGAACAGGAAGCGGTCTTCAAGGCGCATAAGATCGACACGGCAGGCATTGAGCGCGCCGCGGGCAAGAGCTTTTTCTGGGAAGGCTCGTATCTCGAGAATCTGAATGAAGCAAAGACGCACGCGACGGAACTGAATGTCTTTGGCTCCTTTCAACCAAGGATTCCCGGCTCCTACCGCGATTCCGAATATCTTTTTCTCGCTAACATCGATCCTGTTTTGCAAAAGCGCGTGCGCGAAGCCATGCCGGGCGTGAAGCTCGTCGCCGGCGACACGATGAATTACTGGATCAAGGACCACAAGCCGGCGCTGCTTGAAGTGTTGAAGGGGCTCGACATTCTTATCATCAACGACACGGAAACGAAGATGCTCGCCGGCAACAACAGCCTGGTGCAGGCCGCGCGCAAGGTGATGAGCTATGGTCCGCGAATGCTGGTGACCAAACACGGCGAGTACGGCGCAACGGCATTTTTCGGCCCGCTCCTGAACGGCCTGAATACAAAAACCTTCCGCGCGCCGGCGTTGCCGCTGGAAGAAGTGATCGATCCGACCGGCGCCGGCGACAGCTTTGCCGGCGGCTTCTTCGGCTATCTGGCCTCGCAGCCGGAGCTAACGCCGGCCGTGCTGCGCCGCGCAATGTTTTACGGCAGCGTGATGGGCTCCTTTGCCGTGGAGAAGTTCGGCACCGAGCGCATTGCGCAGCTCACGCGCGCCGAAATCGACGAGCGCTTCGGGCAGTTCCGCGAGTTGACGCACCTTGACTGAGCAGCAACCAAGCCGCGCTGAGTATTTTGTTGTACTGGCCTCCTGCGCGGCTGCTTCGCTGGCCGCAACGGCGTGGAGCTGGCGGCATGGCGCAATGCTCAACTACGGCGACGCGGTAGCGCACCTGCACATTGCGCGCCGTGTCATCGATTCGCACCGCCCCGGCCTGACGCAGCTTGGCTCCGTGTGGCTGCCCCTGCCGCATCTGCTGCTGGTTCCTTTTGTCTCCTTCTACGCGTGGTGGGCCAACGGCGCGGCCGCGCTTATTCCTTCCGGACTCGCGTGGCTGGCTTCGTGCGCAGGTCTGTACCGGCTTGCGCGGCGATGGCTCGCGCCCGCGCCGGCTGCGATTGCGCTGGCTTTCTTCGCGCTCAATCCCAATCTGCTCTACCTGCAAACCACCGCGATGACCGAGCCGCTCTTTTTGTGCGAGATGGTGTGGGCGGCGGTGTGGCTGGTGGAATGGCGCGCCGGACTCGATGACGAAGATGCACGCGGCGGCAACGGCCTGCTGTGGCGCATTGCGCTTGTGCTCGTGGCCGCGGTCTTCACACGCTACGATGGATGGATCATTGCCCTCATCGAGTGGTGCGCCATCGGCATTGCGCTTCTGCGCCGTGGGCGGTTGGCTTCGCGCGCCTTCTGGCTGGCGAGCGTTGTGGTGGTTGCCGCTCCGGTGGGCTGGTTCGTTTACAACGCAGTGTTCTTTGGCGATTGGCTGGATTTCCTGCGCGGCCCATATTCGGCCAGAGCGATTGAGCTGCGCACGGCGGCGCATGGTTCCGGGCCGCCTCATCCGGGCTGGCACAATCCTTGGGTTTCACTGCTCTTTTACGGCAAATGCGCGGAGATGGACGCGGCGGCGCTTGCGTGGGACAATGTGCTGCTTGCGGTGAGCGCACTGGGAACCGCGTGGGCCTGGTTCGTCGCGCGCAAAAAAGCCTTTCGCTGGGCAATGCTGCTATGGTTGCCGCTGCCGTTTTATGCCTATTCGGTCGCTTACGGCTCGGTGCCGATCTTCTTGCCGGTGTGGTGGCCGCACTCCTGGTACAACACGCGCTACGGCCTGGAGATGCTGCCTGCCTTTGCGGTTGGCGCAGGCTTTGCGGCGAGTTTCGTGCTTGCTGCGGCACGCGAGTTCAAGCCGCGCCTGGAAAGCTACGCTGTCACGGCATTGTTTGCAGCGCTGGCGCTGAACGCCGCGCTGATGCTGCGCGAAGGCCCGCCGGCTTACATCGAAGGAACCAAAAACATTGCGGCGCACCGCGCCTATGAAATCGAAATCCCCGCCGCTCTGCGCGCGCTGCTGGCTTCGCGGCCCGGCGGAATCGTGCTGATGGAAACTTCTGTCTATCCGCAGATCGTGGCCTTCACCGGAATCCCGCTGCGGCAGACGATCAATGAGAGCGACAAGGAATTTTATAGAGCCGCGTTGAAGGCTCCGGCGAAAAGTGCGGCGCTGGTGCTGGCCTTTGACGGCGATGAGATCGATCGCGCGGTTCATGCGCACCCCCAGGGGCTTAAGGCCGTGCGGCGATTTACCGCGCCGGGACAGCCTTCCGCGACACTTTACGTCCGCGATACCTCGGGAACGCCGGTCGCAGCGGACGCACTCGTGCGGTGATAGCATCGGGCAAGGAAAGAGCCGCATGGCACGGACAGCAGAACGATCTTGCAATTCGGAGGACGATTGATTTCCTTTACCAAGGCACATGCCTGCGGCAATGATTTTTTGATTGTGACGGAAGACGCGGCTGCGGGACGCGATTGGGCCGGGCTGACGCAGCGGCTCTGCGCGCGCAACACGGGCGTGGGCGCGGACGGCATCGAGTTTTTCACGTGGACCGGGAAAAAGGCTGGCCGCATTCGCTTGCACAACGCCGACGGCTCGATTGCCGAGATCAGCGGCAACGGCACGCGCTGCGTGGCGGCATGGATGGCAGAGGCGATCGGCGCAAAGGCCGGCGACAAACTCGAAATTGAAACCGACGCCGGTCTGCGCATCTGCCGCGTGAATGCGGTCGATGCGGTGCGCGGCTACACGGTGGAGATTACAACCGGCATGGGCGTGCCGAAGTTTGCGCCGCGTACGGTGACGATTCCCGGCGGCGTGCAGGTTCCGGGGATGGAAGTCTCGACCGGCAATCCGCATTTTGTCATCGTTGTGGACAATGCGGAGTTCACCGTGGATGGGCAGAAGTGGCAGAGCATTGGGCAGCAGATTTGCGGCCATCCCGATTTTCCTTACCAGACGAATGTTGAGCTCCTGCGCGTCACAGGCCCGTCGGAGATCGAGATTCGCATCTTCGAGCGCGGCGTGGGACCGACGAGCTCTTCCGGCACCGGAACTTCCGCAACGGCTACGGCGGCGATTGCGCAAGGGCTGGTCACTTCGCCGGTGCGCGTGATTGCGCCGGGCGGCGCGCAGACGGTGGTGTGGGGCGCGCCCGATACGAATCCCGATGCGGAGCTTGAGCTGACCGGCCCGGCGACACTGATTGCGCGCGGCGAGGCCTGGGAGGGTTGATGGAATCGCATCCTCTTGTGAAGCTCTCCGCAGTTGCTCCCGGCGCGGGCATTAGCATTGTTGCGCCGGCCAGCTTCGCGCGCAAAGAGCGGATCGACAGCGGCGAGGAGCGGTTGCGCCGGTTGGGATTTGCGCCGCAATTCACCAAACATGTGCTGGCGCGAGGCCCCATGTATTTTTCCGGCGCGCGCGCGGAACGCCTTGCCGATCTGCACGCGGCATTTGCCGATGCGGAGACGCAGGCCGTGATGTGCCTGCGCGGAGGGTACGGCTCGAACTATCTGCTCGACGGCATCGATCTTGAGGTTTTTCGCGCGCATCCCAAGCCGTTTTTCGCCTACAGCGATATGACCGCGCTGCAACTGTACCTGCTCGACAAACTTGGCCGGCCCGCGTTTCATGGCCCGATGCTGGCTGCCGATTTCTATCTGGAGGACGGCGTGCACTTGCCGAGCTTTCATGCAGCCATCGCGGGCGAGCCTTACAGCGTGGGCGCTGCGGAAGGTTTGCGCGTGCTCAAGCCGGGTACTGCGAGCGGCGTGCTGTACGGCGGCTGCCTCAGCATTCTCGTAGCAATGCTGGGCACGCCGTGGGAGCCGCAAACGGAAGGCAAGCTGCTGTTCCTCGAAGACGTGGGCGAGAAGCCGTACCGCATTGACCGGATGCTGTGGCAGTTGCGCGCAGCGGGAAAGCTGAAAGGCGTGAAAGGAATCGTCTTCGGCGAGATGCTGGACTGCATTGCGACTGGCGAGCGTTCCGACACGCTCGACCGCGCGATTCTGAACGCGCTCGATGGCCTGGATGTGCCGATT
>JASHPD010000352.1 GCA_030038315.1 Acidobacteriaceae bacterium | reverse complement strand
AAAGATGCTCACCGTCTTATCAACGCCATTCCTGCCATTCCAGCTAAATGCGTAATTCTGAGAAGCGGGAAGGTAGTACTCGGCCTCGATCGTGCCGGCGATGCGCGCAGCTCGCCGTTGCGCCTGATCGCCAAGATCGCTGTGCCCGGTGGCCCGCGCCAGATCGGCGAACGCCAGACTCGCCTGTTCATCGAGCGCAGCCAGGTAAATCTCCTGATGCGGCATGGCCGGAATCCACGACTCGACCCAGCCTGTTCCCTGCGAGTTGTCGTAGATGCCATCTCCATCCGAGTCGTGTGTGGTCTCGAAGTTCCAGGCTCGTTCAAGACCTGGCCAAATCGATGCGACAAATTGCTCATCGCCGCTGATCTTCAGATAATCGTCAACCGCCATGGCGAGTAGCGGGGTTGAGTCGGCCGCGGCATATTCATACGGAAGAGATACCCAGTTCACCAGATAGGCCGTCTGCGAAAGCTCGTGCATGATCTTGCCATCCGCGCGTTGGTGTTGAAGCAGGAATTCGATCTCCTGCTTCGTCGTCTCAAAATCGCCGTAGCTATTGACCGCGTATAAAGACCAAAGGGCATCGCGGCCGAAAAACCATCCGAACCCGGGGCGTGCAACATCGCCCGAATCCACAAAGCCCGCGGTTAGCGCCTCCTCCTTCGCGCCTGGCGCAGTCTGCACGCGGAGCTGATCGATCGCCGTCTCCGCCCACGAGAAGGCCGCATTCAGATCGGCATCCGGAGTCTCGATTGCCGTGTGCTCGCCGAGGAACTTCACGTAATACTCATGATTCGCCTTGCAAATCGCTCCCGTCTGGCCGTCCAGTTTCTCAAGGCTCTGGCGAAAGGCTTCCCTGGTTGCGGCAGAGGCGGAGTTCGCAAAGGTCACAAGCAGGGGAAAAACCTTGCCTTTGTCCTGCTTCGGGTCGAAGTGCAGCACAAATTGCAAGGGCCAGGCACGCGAGCGCTCCTGGTACGGTGGCAGGATTCCAGGCTGGCTGCCGGGAATCGACAGCGCAGCGGCCTGATCCGGAAATGCCAGGTGCAGGATGTAGAACCCGGAACCGTCGCTGTTTCTCACCCATTCCGGGGACGGCGGAGGCGGAGAATCCGCGGGCCACATCCGCTGCATCACCGGATTGAAGCTCAGGGTAAGCGTCATGGGGCGAATGGCCTCGATCTGGTAGAGCACCAGCACACCTGCCTGGTCCGGGGCTGCTTTGGGCGCCAGCATAATCTGGCGGATGGTGAAGTTGGCGTGGGAATAGGTGATTGTGGTCCTGTCCGGCCGCACTTCGATGCCCGCCGCGCAGCGGTTCACGTCGATCGGGACCGGGTAGTTCTGCATGTTGGCGGTCATGCGCAGATCGTCGAAGATCTTCCACGGAAAGATCCACGCCTCGAAGCTGCCGTCTTGCCGGCCCAGGAGCGCGCCGCGCGGGCCCACAACGGAGAACGGGTGAGATGGCATTACGCTCTGGGAGATTGCCGGAAGCCCGCGATCCGGCGTGAGAGGAGAGTGCATCGGTGAAAGTAGCGGGGATGCGTTCTGCGAGGCAGCAAGGCTGGAATAAAAGAGGAAAAAAAGGAGGCGCCATCTTCTCATCGCTTCACCGAATTCAGATCCTGTCATTGCTGGAACCTCGGATTAGAGCAAAACCACAGTAACTGTGTCCTTTGCGGGTTTGTGGAAGTGGATTTTTCTTGAGGAAAAATCCACTCGGCAGTTGTGGCTTCGAGATATATCTACTGTGGTTTTGCTTTCATCGCTTGCCGGTCGCCCGCGGATCGTTCGGGAACGGGCCGAAAGACGACCGCCCCGCCGGCTTGCTGAGCGCGCCATATCCGATGCGGGTCGAGGGCCGGGAGCGCGTGGCCATTACGCCAGATGCGAGTGGGCCGATTCGGTTCCAGCACAGCGTCGTAGCGGTCACCCATCCATTCCTGGTTGCGAATGTACAGCGCACCGGTCGAAGCGTCGGGCGCAACGGTCAAATCCTCGCCGCCCCAGGTGCGGAGTCCCGCGACATCCGGGAAAACGAGTGTGTCCAGCGCGTCGTATCCCATGATGCGCACCGAGCCAATAGCATGGTCGCGCGGCGGGTAAAGTTTGGGATCGACGTTCTCCGGAAGAAGCGGCCCCAGGTTGGAGCTGATGGCACGGGCGAGCCAGGTGAATCCCTCCCGGGCATGGCCGCTGCGCGCCAGGGCCATGCTGACGTAGCCGAAGATTCTTGGCCACGCAGGTCCGCGCCAGTAGCCTCCCCAGTGCGGAGTGTCGAAAGCAAGAGTGGGCAGAAGCGCTCCGTTGAATTTCTTCGGATCATTGAGCCGTTGCAGCATTGCTGCGATCCGCTGCGGATCGTTTTCAAAGTAGAGAAGGTAGTATGCGTCGAGGTTTTCACCTCTCGTCCAGAGTTCGCCGGTTTTCTCGTCGAGGTCCCAATAACGCTGCATAACAGGATTCCATAGCCTGTCGCGCACTATTCCGAGAGTGCGGGTAAATTCCTGCTCCCAAGGCGACGGATCATCGCCCTCCAGGCGCGCCAGCCATGCCATTTCGCGCAGGCTCCACAGATAGAAGACCTGCTCGTTGACGGCGGCGGTGGGATCGCCCTTGAGGTCTATAAAAGGTGAATCCTTATCGTCCCAGCCGGTTTCGTAGGTATGAAGCCATTCGATGAGGCCGTCGTGCCTGGGATCGCGCACGGCAAGCAGCTTATGGTGATACGCCTGCAGCGCCTGCCAGATGGTTCGGTTGCCGGCGGCGCCGCCAGGTCTGGCTTCGAGAATGCTCTTGTCTCCGGTCAGACGGACATACTCGCCCACGAAGGAAGCCTGCACCGGCACGCCTTGGGTATTGCGCTCTGGACCTGTGGCCGCGAAGGTATTGCTGCCAGAAGGAAAAATGGTCCACGCGCTGGTCCCGTCTCCCTGCGCATTCACGGAATAGCGGAACCAGTTCAGGATGGCGGCTCGAGCCAATGCTCTCTGGTTGGTACCGGCAAGAGCAATGGCTTCGGCAATGCCGTCATTGCTCCACATCCCCATGAAAACATTCCAGTCGGCAATCATGATGGGTGTTGCGGGCAGATACGGGGACTGGCAGGTTGTGTTCAGAACACCTCTCCAAAACCAGAGTTGGCTGCGGACGAGTTGCTCGGGATCGATGCTTTCCCGTGCGCCGGTGGTGCCGACGGTGAAGGAAATTGGCGCAACGGGAATGACAAGGGGCACTGAGGCCAGATAGGCATTCCAAAGCCGATGGGTTTCACGATCATAGAGGTCCGGTGATGTGCGCAGCTTCAGGAGCGTGGCCGCGGCTTCGCGTGCCGTACCGCCCAAGGCGACGAGCAGGGCGGCCTCGGCGCCCGAATGCAGAGTCCACTGGAACTGCCCTTGTTGCAGGGTCGCGCGCGGGCGCGAGGCGAGAATCGCACGATAGGGCCATCGCGAAGAGCCGTAGCTGATTCCTTGTGCATCTTGATCCGAAAGGGCGTTAAACCCGCCGGGCCGGACCCTGAGCACTACCCGCAATGGGCCATCGGAACGAGCGATGCGAATGCGAAGTACGGCCGCAGATTCGCCGTAAACCGGATAAACAGTAAGCCAGACTTCCGGCCCATCGTCGAAATCCGCGCGATAGACGGTGCGATCCGCAAAATAGCTCATGCTGCGCCGTGCCGGACTGGAATCGAAGAGATAGCTGCGGCCTGAGGCGCTTGTGAAGACCGGCGCTTCAATATCGAGCGCGGCGAGCCGGTCGCTGCCGTTCGTGGGAGCGGCGGGCCCGGCCACCGGAACAATCATCCGCTGGGGCCCGAATCCCTGTTCCTGGAGAGCCAGGAAGCCGTTGGCCTGATAGAGGAGCGGCTTGGGCGGCGCCGGGACATCGAGGCGCGTAAACCTTGCATAGTCGAAATGGCTGCTGAGCCACGCAGGCCGTGAAGAAGTGGCAGCGCCAGCCTGAGCTGGTGCATCGGCCTGAAGAAGAATCATGAGAACAACCAACAGAGGAATGCGCATTTCTCTCCCGCGGTGTAGGACAGAGCTTTCAACGTGGATCACCCGGATAATCGCAGGCTCTAGTGGTGAAAAGTGTAATGCTGGGATCTTTGCCGATTGGGCCTATAGGAAGGAGTCGCCTCATATAGGCCCCAATCCCTGATTCCACGGACTCGCGGCGAAGCAGGACACCTCAGAACGACAACACCATTCCGAGCTGGCCCTGGCGCGGCAGAATGTCGCCGCTGACCACCCCAAAGTTGGCGTCCGTCACCCCCAGATCCGGAGCCTGGAGGTTCACGTGGTTGAAGATGTTGAAGAACTGCGCCTGGAACTGTAATTGTCCCCGCTCCTTGATACGCACGGCCTTGGCGATGGACATGTCCCAGTCCTGGTAGCGCGGTCCGTAGACCCTGCCCACGCCGCTGTTGCCCAGCGTAAACCCGCTCGGTGCGGAGAAGCAGTTGGTCTCGAACCACTCACTGATGGTATGCGGGTTGATCTGTGAGGTGCAGAGGTAATTGGCGCGCTTGTTGGCCCCGTTCGGTCCCAGATCGCCGTTCGGAGCAGAGACAATGAGCGGCCCGCCGGATCGGAAGTTGGTGATCCCGCTGAATGTCCATCCG
>JASHPD010000351.1 GCA_030038315.1 Acidobacteriaceae bacterium | reverse complement strand
CGCGAGAACAAAGGCGCGCCAAGGATGGGGCAACGCTTTTTGTGCAGGGTCGGGCGTTGAAATGCAAATGTAGGTCCTTCGACTTCGCTCAGGATGACTGCCGTTGTTAGGCGGCGGGATGGGTTGGTGGTATCCCACCCTTGGCGCAAGAACAAAGGCGCGCCAAGGATGGGGCAATGGCTTTCTTCCCACCCTAGCGGCAAAAACAAGAGCGCCGCGAGGGTGGGGCACCCGGCGCGGAGAGGCAAATGCAGATTTATTCGACGGGGGCGGCTTGTTTGGGGCGGAAGCGGGGCTTCTTCATCAGGTAGCCGATGGGGATGAGGCACACGGTGAGGATGACGAGGGTGTGGATGGTGTCGATGTAAGCGAGCACGTTGGCCTGCTGCACCATCATGTCGTAGATGCGGGCCATGGAATGGCTGGCGGCTCCGTGTGCGGAGTAGCCCTGCCTTTGCATCATGCCGGCGAGCCCACGATTGAGGATGCGATAGCTGGCGGAGCCGGGATAGACGTGGGCGGCGAGATAATTCTGGTGGACCTGCGCGCGGCGCAGGAGCATGGTGCTGATGAAGGAGATGCCCAGGCTGCCGCCGATATTGCGGGCGAGCGCGGTGAGGCCGGAGACTTCGTTGTTTTTTTCCTGCGGGACGCCGACATAAGACATGACGCTGATGGGCACGAAGAGGAACGGCATGCCCAGCACCATGATGACGCGCCAACTGGCGGCGTCCCAGAAGCTGATGCTGAGGTTGAGGCTGGAGATGCGCCAGATGCCGAAGCTGACCCAGGCGAAGCCGAAACAGATCATGGCGCGGGGATCGATCTTCTGGCCGATGAAGCCGACGATGGGCAGGAGAACGATGAGCACAAGGCCGCCGAGCGAGAGCACCATGCCGGCCTGGGTGGCGGTGTAGCCCATGATCTCCTGCAGGAACTGGGGGATCATTACGGTGGTGGCGTAGAGCGAGGCTCCGATGACGAGCATGACGAGCTGGGTCATGCTGAAGTTGCGGCTGCGGTAGAGCGAGAGATCGATGATGGGGTGTTCGGCGGTGAGCTCGCGCCAGAGGAAGGCGATGAGACCGATGCCGGCGACGAAGGCGCAGGTGACGATGAGGTGCGAGCCGAACCAGTCTTTTTCCTGGCCCTTGTCGAGCATGATCTGGAGCGCGCCGATGGTGACGGCGAGCAGGCCGAGGCCGATGCCGTCCACGCTGCCGAGTTTCTTGCGGGCACGCTTGAGGTACGGCGGGTCTTCGACGATGCGGCTGGTGAGGAAGATGGAGAGAATGCCGACGGGGATGTTGAGGAAGAAGATCCAGCGCCAGTCGTAGTTGTCGGTGATCCAGCCGCCGATGGTGGGGCCGATGGCGGGCGCGACGACGACGGCCATGCCATAGATGGCGAAGGCTACGCTGCGTTTTTCAGGGGCGAAGGTGTCGGCGAGGATGGAGCGCTCGCTGGGCTGGAGGCCGCCGCCAGCCGCGCCCTGAAAGACGCGGAAGAGGATGAGCATGGCGAGCGAACTGGCTAGGCCGCAGAGGAAGGAACAAACCGTGAAGCCGACGACACAGCTCATGTAGAAACGCTTGCGGCCGATGCGGTTGGCGATCCAGCCGCTGATGGGGAGGATGATGGCGTTGGAGACGAGATAGGAGGTGAGGACCCAGGTGGCCTCGTCGTAGCTGGCGCCGAGCGAGCCGGCGATGTGCGGGAGAGCGACGTTGGCGATGGAAGAGTCGAGCGCTTCCATGAATGTGGCGAGCGTGACGGTAAAGGCGATGACCCACGGATTGAACCGCGGTTTCCAAGTCTCATCGAAATGAACCTCGCTGTCGGCGTCCCGCGATTTTGCGGAAGAGGCAGCGATTGACTGCGCCATGCGCGCTCCCTGAAGAATTTTTCCTGCGATGCTGTTTCGGCGCCATGACTAACAGGAACCGATGCTGCCAGGCTGAAAGCTCCCTGCTCTGCGCCGGAGAGAAATCCGTGGGCACAGGAAATCGCGAGAAAGCCTACTGACAGGATAAAACATACATTGAGCGAGACCGGATGGCTCTCAGCCCTATAAGGTCGAATGCAGTCCGACGATTCCCAGACCTGGCATTCAGCGCTGCGATGGCTGCCTCGCGCTCAGCGGCAGCCGCAGGAGTGGCGCAGGACCAGCTTGGTTTCGAGGCGGATTTCGTCCTGGGGCCTTCGGGCGGCCGGGCTTTTCGGCGTGCCGTGGACGGCGAGGTTCTCAAAGAGGATTTCCGCGGCGATGCGGCCGATGTCTTCGATGGGCTGCTGGATGACGCTGATGGCGGGGCGCAGGGTGGCGGCCAGCTCGAAGTCGTCGTAGCCGAGCAGGGCAACGGATCTGGGGATGGGAACCTTGAGCTTTTGCAGCGTCTCAAAGGCGTAGATGGTAGTGCTGTTTTTGAGGGTAAAGATAGCCTCGGGCGGCTGCGCGGTGGCGAGCGAGCTTTCGATGGCGTACTCGGCGGATTTGTAGTCCTTGACAGACATATCGACGAGCGGTGCGAGGCCATTTTCCTGCATGGCCTGGTGGTAACCGCGGAGACGCTCGCGGAGGGTGTAGAGCGTGGGCTCACCGCCGAGGCAAAGGATGCGGCGGTAGCCGTGGGAGATGAGATGCGCGGTGGCGATGCGCGCGCCGTTGAAGTTATCGGCGAGAACGCTGGGGATGCCGGAGTTGGACAGGGGGCGGTCGAAGGCGACGATGGGGATGTTCATGCGGCGGAGGAAATCGGCCAGGGTGTCGCTTTGCGAGTTGGCCGGCGAGAGCAGGATGCCGTCGGTGCGATGGCGCATGAGATGGTTGAGGTTTTCGAGCTCCATGTGGGGATCATTGCCGGTGACGGTGACCATGAGGAGCGAGTCGTTGGCGCGGGCGATGGCCTGCGCGGCTTCGGCGCAGCTTGCGAAGAAGGAATCGGCGATGGAGGGAATGACGAGGCCGATGGTTTTGGCGCGCTCGCCTTTGAGGATGCGCGCGGCCTGGTTGGGCATGTAGCCGAGCTGCTCGATGACGGCCTGGACGCGCTTGAGGGTGCGGGGACTGACGCGCTCACCGCCGTTGATGACGCGCGAGACAGTGGTGGTTCCGACACGGGCTTTGCGCGCTACTTCGGCAAGAGTGGGAGGCGAGCTTGGTTTCTGCATCGAGGAGTAAAGACGGAAGCTGTTCCGGCTTCCGATCAGTATTCACCGGGGTGGAATGGCTGTCAACGGGGCTTCGCCGCCGGCGCTCGCCTGACTATTGAGCTGCCGGCGGATTGATGCGGGCGTGGGCTCGCTTGTCGAGACGCAGGCGAATCCAGGGGACGATGAAGAGGCCGAGGATGAAGGTCAGCGGGACCAGAAGCCAGGGGAACTCTTCAAGCCAGTAGCGGAGATGCGCCCAGAAGGGGAGATGGCCGACGTGGTAGAAGAGATCGCCGATGCGGTAAGAAGTGAAGGTCTGGCCGCGGAGGACGCTGACCGACTCGCCAATGGCGCTGGAGCCGGAAACTTTCCAGAAGGCATCGACGAAGGGCGTGGCCTGCTGGTCGCCGCGGAGGGTGATGGTAACGATGGAGCGGTTGCGCTCCCAGGGGGACTCGATGCCCTGGATGAGCGCGTCCGGCGGCTGGCTGACGCTGGCCATGAGGCCTGCGTGCTGGCCGGGGCGGGTGAGCTTCCAGTACCACTGGGGGCGTAGCTGGGCAACCTGCCACCAGGCGTGGATGATGCGGCTGAAGAAGCCGCCAGTGTCCTCGATGGTGTAGCCGTAGGCCGAGGGCGAGACGGGGAGCTGGTTTTTGAGCTGGTTGAGGGCCGGCTGCTCATCGGAGGCGTTTCCGAGGATGAGGTAGTCTGCGTCGTGACCGAGATCTGTGGCTTCGCCTACCTGCACGCGGGTGGTGGGGTAGCCTGTCTGCTCGCCGAAGTAGCCCATCAGGCTCAAGTAGAGGCCGGTTTCTTCGGGCGAAGGTTGCGCAGGCAGGATGATTTTGGTCTGCGCTAAGTCAGCGTAGCGGGTGAAAGGGAAGCCGGCGTTGGCAAAGAGCTCAAGGTTGGGCATGGCGGCCCAGTGGTAGATGCCTTTGACGTTGAGGAAGGAGCTGCGCAGGATGGCGCCCTGGAGATTGATGGGCGCGGTGTCCTGGCAGTAGCCTTTTTTGGCGATCTGGAAGTAGAAGTGGAACAAAAAGGTGTTGGCGAAGGGACGCATGTTGACGACGGGGACGTCGATTTCGCTGGAGAGCTGCTTGTCGGGGTTGTTCTCATGCGGCATGGGGAGCTGCTGGACCATGGAGCCGTTGGCGTCGATGCGGAGGGTGGACTCGTTGGCGAGCGCGACGGCGTTGTAGCGGTAATCGACGCGCATGGGGAGGATTTTGTTGTCGCTGAAGAAGAGATCGGGCGGAATGCGGAGGTAGACGGCAACGGGAGCGGAGCCGTCGCTCTGAAGCTCGGTCTGGGAGGGGTTGTCCCAGATGGGACTGATCTGGTCGGTGCGCATCCAGAGGGGCGCGTCGTCGGCTTTGCGCGGATCGGGAAGGGCGAAGTTGGTGATTTCGGCGGTGTCGCCCTGCATCATGCCGCTGCCGATGGCGAGAGCCTGCGCGGCGGTGAGGAGCTGCTGCGAGTCAGTGCCGGCGAGGATGAGCAACTCGCCGTAGGGATCGCTGGGATTGGTGCGCATGGCGACGACCGGGCCGTTGACGCGGAGATTGAGGCCGGACGGGAGGGCTTGCGGGTTATCGACGAGGAGGACGAAGTTGCCGCGGGGGAAGGTGGTGCCGACCATGACGGGGAAGTGGAGCGGCTTGGACTTGATCTGGACGCCGAACCAGGAGGCGACGACGCCGGCGGCCTGGAGAGACTGGGTGCTGGGTGATGAGGCGAAGATGACGGGGATGGAGACGGTATTACTGCCGACGGAGCCGTCATAGAAAGGGAACGGGAGAATTTTGAGGTCGTTGGGGATGTTGAGCAGGGAGCCGTTGAGCGCAATGGCGCTGGAGTTTTCCACGCGGGCCCAGAGAGCGGTGTTGGAGGGGTCTTCGCACTGGAGAGTGTAGTGGCCGATGAAGTGGAACTGGAGGATGTTGTTGCGGACGAAGTCCTCGGCGGGTAGGGGGATGTCGGCGTTGAGCTCGGGCTGCATCTGCCCGGTGTTGGGCGGAACGGGGAGGGTGGCGATGAGCGTGTCATTGAGGACGACGCTCAGGTGGCTCATGGTGGGAATGAGGCTGGGCGAAAAGGCGTAGTGGAGATGGAGGACGGCCTGCTTGACGACGGCGGTTTGGGGGAGCGCGAAGGGGATGTTCTGGGCCGCATCGACTCCGCGGAAGGTGATGTCCTGCGGGATGCCGACGTCTTTGAGGGTGAAAGTACTGGAGTAGATGCCGTTGACGGTGGCCTGGCCCTGGGTGAGCGCGGATACCGGCGGAGCGGGCGGCGGCGAGGTTTGTGCGTGAAGCGGCGCGGCGCTGAAGAGCAGCGCGGCGAGCATGAGCACGGCTGCCGTGGCGGCGCTCGCGCTCTTGCGGGGGAACCAGTCGATGAGCGCCCAGCCGACGCCGCGGATGGAGAGATGCACGAGGCGGAGGAAGCTGTGCATGGGGCGATCGGCGCGCCGGTATTCCATGCGGCTCAGCCATGCGTCGGCGTCGGAGTACAGGACGAGCGTGAGCAATTCATTTTCCTCCACGGAGAGAGGTTCGTACTTGAGGCGAATTTCATTGTCCTGGGCGGCAATAATCTTTGCGGGGAAGCTGGCGTTGCCGTCGCGCCTCTGGAATTCGAGATGGATGGGAGTTCCGGCAGGGATGGAAACGGGGCCTTCGACGGAGATTTTTGCGCCGCCGAGGGAGAGATCGATGGATTCGCCGGGGATGGATTGGCCGTCCGCGAGGAGAACGTTGGCGGATTTGCGGATGTTGATGCGGATATCCTGGCGCAACTGGCGGGCCTCGATGGCGACGGCGTTGGCGGTGCCGACGATGACGAGGTTGAAGAGAATCCAGACGACGTTCATGACGATGGTGCCGGGATGGCCAGGGTTCAGATAAAAGAGGCGGATGGGCACGAAGGCGAGGCCGAGAACGTTGAGCAGAATGAGAAAGACGTAGGGGCGGGCGATGGCGGCGTCAAAGTAGCGCTTTTTGACGATGCCGCCTTTCGCGGTGACGTTGAACTTGCCGAGCTTGGGATTGATGAGGGCCATGAGCGTAGGGCCGAGGATGTAGGGCGCGAGGACGGTCTCGTAGACCTCGTTCCAGAAGGAGTAACGGTGGCGGCCCTGAACGCGGAAGTTGGTGAGGTTCGACAGGAACAGGTGCGGGGCGGCGTAGACAAGGATTTCCGCCCAGAAACCGGGGATGTTGATGCGGCCGAGGATCATGAAGATGAGCGGCGCGGTGAGGAAGACCAGGCGCGGGCCGGCGTAGAGGAAGTGGATCATGGCGTTGAAGTAGCAGAGGCGCTGCGGCCACTTGAGGCCCGGGCGGGTGAGCGGGTTGTCGGTGCGGAGGACCTGGATCATGCCGCGGGCCCAGCGGACGCGCTGTCCGACGTGGCCGGAGAGGCTTTCGGTGGCGAGGCCGGCGGCTTGCGGGATGTTGATGTAGGCGGTGTTCCAGCCGCGCATCTGCATACGGAGCGAGGTGTGGGCGTCTTCGGTGACGGTTTCGACGGCGATGCCGCCGATTTCGTCGATAGCGGTGCGGCGGAGGATGGCGCAGGAGCCGCAGAAGAAAGTGGCGTTCCAGAGGTCGTTGCCGTCTTGGATGACGCCGTAGAAGAGCTCGCCCTCGTTGGGGATTTTCATGAACTGGTTGAGATTGCGCTCGAAGGGATCGGGCGAGTAGAAGAAGTGGGGCGTTTGCATCATGCCGAGGTTGTGGTCTTTGAGGAACCAGCCTACGGTGAGCTGCAAAAAGCTGCGGGTGGGGATGTGGTCGCAGTCGAAGATGGCGGTGTAAGGCGAGTGGAGAACTTTGAGGGCGTGGTTGATGTTGCCGGCCTTGGCGTGGGCGTTGTCGGTGCGGGTGATGTAGCCGACGCCGGCTTCCTCAGAGAATTTGCGGAACTCTTCGCGGCGGCCGTCGTCGAGGACGTAGACGTGGAGCTTTTCGACGGGGTAGTCCATGTTCATGGCAGCGAAGGCGGTGGTGCGGACGATGTGCAGCGGCTCGTTGTAGGTGGGGATGAGGACGTCGATGTCGGGCCACTCGTCGAGATCGTCGGGCATGCGCGCGGGCGGACGGCGGAGGGGGCGGATGGTCTGGATGTAGCCGAGGAAAAGGATGAGGAAGCAGTAGGTTTCGGCGGAGAGCAGGACCAGCATGAAGAAGATGTTGATCCAGCCGATGGTGTGATGCTGGTGGACGATGGCGGTGTAGACGGTGGTGTAGCGCCAGTAGGCGTAGCGCGCGGTGGAGAGCAGGGAC
>JASHPD010000031.1 GCA_030038315.1 Acidobacteriaceae bacterium | reverse complement strand
TGCGGCGATCACCACTCTCCCATCCAAGGTCCTCGCGGCCTTACGGTGACGCTTCGGTTGCAGGTCTGACTAATCTCCTTTACGAGGTCCAATGGCCTCACGCAATCAATCCAGCCCGCAACCTGCCTGCTCCACAGCTCCTGCTGTGGAGCCTATCGCCTCAGAATCTCGATGTCCTATTCATGCCATCTCCTTTTATGAATGCAGTCCACGCTGTGAAACTAAAAATTCGGCAGTACGGCCGAGAGATCCCCACCCCGGCTTGCCTGCCTGGGGCCTGCCGCACAGCGTTTCAAGTTCTTGTACGAGCTGCCGGCGATGGCTTTCCAGAATTGTGTCGATCCGGGCAGCGACTGCCGGCTGGACATATCGCCTCAGCTTTATTCCATGAGGGACACAGAGCACCGCATCCGTATGCAGCCAATTCGATATATCGGTTCGATGGATGCAACCGGAAAGCTCGCGAATTCTTCTATCTTCTTCCACTGCAATATCGCTGCAGATATCGCAATCCGACGCTCCATCGGACGCCGGTGTTATCTCTTCCAGGAGGTCGATGAATATCCGGGCAGTGATCAAAGCATCTTGCACGGCGGCGAGTGCCCATGTGTGAAAGCTGCACAAATGGGAAAAGCTCTGGTCTCTGCGGCTCTGAATGCGCACTGCCTGGTACTCCTTTAGAAATCGGCAGAATGGACAGCCGGTTTCTGAAAGGACGTCCAGAATGGAATGGTAGAAAATGAGCTGCTTTTGCGCTTTCATCCGATTCTCTCCGCCAGGGTAGATCCGCCCCATACAGCAAGCAGCCCAAAGATGAAGCTGCTGACTGCGTAAAGAATGGCCATCGAGAAAGCCCCAGTGCGAATTACCGAAAGAGTCTCCCATTCATAGGTTGAAAAAGTGCTGTACGCACCGACAAAACCGACAGGGATGAGAAATCTCCATGCCGGATTCAACTCTGCCCGCTGGGCCAGAAACGTAATAGAAAAACCGATAATGACGCAAGCTGAGACATTGATGACGAACGTACCAAACGGAAACCTGGTTCCCATGCGGCTCGCGACTTCTGTTCCCACCCAGTACCGGGCAATCGAGCCAAGCGCGCCCCCTATCGCAATATACAGATACTTTTGCAACCTCAGACCTCCCTTTCAATGTTTTCCGTCACGTTTGCGAGCTCTTCTGTTGTCCACCTCAGCAACAGGGAAAGATCGCGTTCAAGCTGCGCCACATCTACGGAATCCTTTGAAGTTCCTGCGATCCTGTGCAGTTGTGCGCGATAGGCGCTCGCATAGGAATTCACATACAGCACGATCTTGTTCACGAACTGATCGCTCCACTGCGATAGCGCCTGGCCATAGAGATGAAGCTCGCGTTCTACAAGGAAACCGATGCTTTCTTCTAAAGACTTTCTCACTCGATAACGCAGAAATTTCCTGCCAAGAAACATCCACGGACCAGCATGGCAATCTGCCGGGAGTGTTGCGAGCTCAAAACGAGGCACATCGCGCAGCAGAATTTCCACTTCCTCCCAGGAAGGAATATCGGTGCGGCCCATTTCCTGTGCTACTGTTTGCAGGGTATAGATGGCGCGCTTGCCCACTGTACGCACGTCTTCAAGTATGAGAGCAATCGCTTTCCATACGGCATTATGCAACCACTCCGAAAGCTGCATGGAGCTGGCGTTATATCTTTGGCTCTGCAACATCCAGGCAACGGCGCTGTCCGCGGCTTCCCCAAGAATTTCTCCCGGCATCTCACCAAACCGGAAGAAAGCATGGCTCAGCACCGTGCGCTGCTCTCCAATCTCCCCGGTGATTAATCGCAACTGCTCCTCAAGATCGTGTACGTCGGTCGGGCCTTCCGGCCCTCTGCGCTTAGCCTGATCGGTTATTGCCGCAAGCGCCGCTATCACCGAATCGTGCAGAGCGCCGATCTTTCTCGCAATCGAACTGTTTCGGAGCGATCGTGCCTGCTCGAATCGCGGCAACAGCTCGCGTTCAAAGAAGTGATCGAGCAGAGCCGCCTGATCCGGCAAGGAACTGACAGCGTGCACCTGCACATGCAGACCCAATTCAGCCTGTATCTGCCCCTGAATATAGTGAGCGGCTTGATGCAGATCGCCGGAGGCCAGAAGATCAGCTTTGCTCAGAAGGACAATAGCCGGAATTCCGCCTTCATAAAGCAGGCGAAGAGTGCCAATATCTTCTTCATTCAAGGAACTTCCCGCATCGATAAGGAGCAGCGCAAGGTCGCACGACGGCAGATACGCCAGCGTTTCGGCCGAGCCGCGGCGGGCAAGGGAGCCAAGACCGGGAGTATCGACCAGCACGATTCCCTGTTTAAGGCGCGGCGACGGCACCTCGACGACCGCTCGGACTAAATTGCGCAGATTGCCTGGATTTCCCTGTTCCGTTACGAGCTGCCCAAACTCTTCGATGGTCACGGTTTCTCGCCTGCCGCTGGCATAAGCCACGGTTGTTTGCAGCGCTGGACCGTAGAACAGCTTTGTGGGCACGGCCGTGATCGGATTGATGCCCACGGGAAGAACGTTGGTGCTCAGAAGCGCATTCAGCAACGAGGATTTGCCGCTGCTGACGCGGCCGAAGAGCGCTACTTCGAGATTGTTGTCTTCAAGGCGCAATGCAAGCGAATCGATCCGCGAGCGGAACTCCACAAGCCCGTGACGCGTGATAATTTGTTCGATCAAGCGCAACAGCGCGATATTGTGTCCTGTCTCTTCCAGCTTGCGCAGGCGTGATTCGAGATCCATGCCTAGCTCCTGCCGGACGTAACGCTCCATGCCTTGTACAAGGGAACGAAGCTCATGCACGACGCCGTTTAGCTCAGCCACGGCATCTTCAGGGACAGCGCCGCTACCGCGCATGTAGCTCGGGCGGAGCTCTTCGATGGCAATGTCGATGAAGCCAAGGTCGGTAGTGATGGCGCGCGTGACCGGAATCTCCGGAGGCTCCGGCTTCATTTGTTGCCAATCGAGCGCATAGAGAAGCTGCGAGCGTATTCGCCGAATATGATCCTCCAGCACGCGCGCATGTGCCGGTGTTATATCGACGACATACCGGGGAAACGGCGACGGCGAAGCACTGGAATGCAACGCGCTTTCGATGCTGCTCAGCAGTTTGTCAATGTATTGGCAAGAAATGAGCAGACGCCGCTGCTGCGCCTCGTTTAACTCGCCGGGGCGTCGCATCTTTACGGCCTCAAATCCGTTTTCGGGCATGACTCCTCCAAGTGTTCCTGGCTCCAGAGGAGTCATCTGCCCTGGTGAGCGGTCTCAGGTGGACTCCAACACCCACATCGGCTCCAGCTTTATGCCTTCACCGCTTGCCAGCGATCATAAACGCCGGCGCCTGCGTATCGGGCTTTTGGCCCTAGCTCCTTTTCAATCTCCAAAAAGCGGTTGTACTTCGCGATGCGCTCTCCGCGACTGGTCGAGCCGGTCTTGATCTGTCCCATGCCGGCGGCTACGGCTAGATCGGCAATGCTGGTGTCGTCCGTCTCGCCGGACCGATGCGAGATCACCGCTCCGTATCCGTTTTTCCTGGCAAGCTCGATGCACTCGAAGGTTTCTGTTACCGTGCCGATCTGGTTGAGCTTGATCAGGATCGCGTTGGCAATACCGTCCTTGATGCCCTGACGGAAGAGCTCAGGATTGGTCACGAAGTTATCATCGCCGATAAGCTGGATGCGGTCGCCCAGCGTATTTGTCAGTTGCTTCCATCCGAATAAATCGTCCTCGGCAACTCCGTCTTCCAGCGCCCAAATCTCCGGATATTTGCCGAGCAGATTCTCCCAGAGCTCGACCATCTGTGCGGGCGATCGTCTACTTTTGTCCGACTTTGCAAAAATGTACTCGCCGTCCTCGAAGAACTCACTTGTCGCAGGATCGAGCACGAGAACCACATCTTTTCCGGGCCTGTATCCCGCTTTCCGGATGGCTTCGAGAATCAGCTCAATCGGCTCTTCGTTCGACTTGGCCTGCGGCGCGAAGCCGCCTTCATCGCCAACGGCTGTGCTGTAACCCTTCTTATGCAGAACAGACTTCAGCGCGTGGAATGTTTCGGCGGCCGCGCGCAGACCTTCGCTATAAGATGGCGCGCCGACTGGAGAAATCATGAATTCCTGAAAATCGACGCTGTTGTCCGCGTGCCTTCCTCCATTGAGCACGTTGAACCACGGAGCCGGAATCAGGTTCGCGGATGGATTGCCAAAGCCGGCATACAGAGGCAGGCCGCGATCTGCCGCCGACGCGCGAGCTACCGCAAGAGAGACACCAAGGATTGCATTTGCGCCAAGGCGCGCCTTGTTGGGCGTTCCGTCCAGTGCGCACAGCGCTTTGTCGAGCGTGGCCTGGCCGTTCGCATCGAAGCCGCGCAGATGATTCTGAATCTCGGTTTCGACATGGCTCTTCGCCTTGAGAACGCCCTTGCCGCCGTACCGCGCCGGATCGCCGTCGCGGAGCTCGACTGCTTCCCGTTTTCCCGTGGACGCGCCGGAAGGCACCTTCGCAGTGGCCTTCACGCCGCTCGACAGCGTTACCGTCACAGCGAGCGTCGGGTTCCCGCGCGAATCGAGAATCTCAAGGGCTTCAAGTTTTGCAATTTCAGACATGCTTGTCCCGCTTTCCCGGCCATCCGGCCGCGGTTTGAAAGGTTGCCATGCGTGAAAAGCCATAAGAGCGACTGGCACGCGCCGGCAACTGCGTTGGAAGAAAATAAGGAAAATGGGGAAGCGCGGACCGTGCGATCCTGATGCGGATCGCCGGAGAGGAAATGATCCCGAACATGGCCAAAACCCACGCGCTCGTCATGAACGCCAACTCCTGGATTTTCTGATCGGGAACCGGGCCGGGATATGACTCCGCGACAGGAATTCCCTGTCAGGAGTCATCATCTGTCCGGCCTATTGGATGGACAGCGGTTAAGGGTGAACTCCGTCACCACAATTACACATAACTATACCCAAAGATTTCCGGCTGAATCAAGTGAAGGAACTCTGTTTTCCGCAAAAGCCTTCGCAGAGCGTGATGCCGGTCACTTGTAAAACAGGGCCAGGCCGAGAATCAGCACCAGAAGCACGCCGATCAATGCGTTGTAAAAGTTCAGGTAGCCGGATTGGAGAATGCGAATACCGTTCGCGATCTCCCGCACCAGACGGACGAGCGGCGAGAAAAGATACGGACCAAAGATGGGCGCGACCTCCTGATTGAAGATCAGGCGCTTTACGAAATAAGGGCCGTGATCGTATTCACGCTCCAGATTATGTGTTGGACCGTAGAGGAAGCCGTAGAAAGTCCGCAGCGCATTTGAAAATGCCAGAGAGGTGGTGGCGATTCGGCGCGCATCCTCGCGCCGGCCGCCGGACCACACCGGCGCCCGGCGAAGACGCCAGGCGCTCCTGCTCAGCAGAAACAAGCCGATGGGGATCAAGGCAAGCAGCGGTCCGGCGATCACCAGCTCGGTGGGTGAGATAAACGCAAAATGGCCGTTCAACGGCACGAGCAGCCATGCGTCTTTCATGGCGCCGGGTGCGTTGACGCCGAAGAGAGATTGGCTTGCAGGTCCAAGCGCCTGCACCCACCACGGCATTCCAACAGCCAGCCCGAGCACGCACAGGCCAAGCACAAAGACAGCGCCACAGCGCTGCCACGAGAGATGCGTCGGCTCGAAGTGCCCGTCGCCGAGCAAGCCTATGCCGAAGAGCTTGGCAAAAGTCGCCAAAGCAACGGCCGCTACCAGCGCGAGCCCTGCGGCAGCTAATGCGAGAGTGAGTCTTGCTGCGATTGCATCCGACTGCATTCCTTGAAAAAGCGTCTGGAAGACATACCACTCGCTCACAAAGCCTGTCTGCGGCGGCAGCGCGGCCAGGCTCATGGCGGCAAAAAGCGCGCCGATGCCGAAGAAGATCGATGTATTGCGCAGCAGGCCCGTCTGGCGAATGAGATAACTCTCGTTGACGGTGAAGACGCCATCCGCGGTGAGGAAGAGCGTGCCCTTTGCAAGGCTGTGGCCAGCCAGATGCAGCAGGCATACAACCCAGGCTAATGCGGCAGGTCCGGGCAACCCGGTGACGGCAAGCAAAAGCGATGCGCCCAATACGCCAACGGCGATTCCCGCGTTTTCCGCGGAAGAAAGGCTCAGCAAACGACGCCAGTCTTCTTCCTGAAATGCCATGAAAGCAGTCAGGATCGCACTGAGCACGCCGACCACAATCATGAGAATGGCGAGGCTCATGGCCCAACCGCCTTGATGCGGCCGCCATGCAAGCACGCCGCGCGCGAGCGCATAGAATGCCGCGTTGAGAACGACCCCGGAAAAGATTGCCCCGGTCGCCCCGCTTCCGGAACCATACGCCGCGGGAAACCACTCGTAGAAAGGAATCATGCCGAGTTTCGCGCCAAATCCAAAGAGCAAGAGAAGGCCAACGATCAAAGTTTCCCCGGTTAACCACGCTTGCGGCGCGGCAAAGCTCGCAAAGGCGCAGGAACCGGCATGATTCGCCAACAGCAGGAAGGCAAGCAGAATGGCGACGGCTCCGACTTCGAGCAGTGCAAGCATGAACAGCGCCGGGCCGCCGGTATTCTGCGCCAGCCGCTCGCCGAGAACCATCACCGCTCCGCCGATGCTCATCACCTCCCACGCAATCAGGAACGACATCGCATCCCGCAGGCCAAAGACTCCCAGCGCTCCGAGCAAGGTCATGGCAAGCCCTGCCTGCCAGCATCTTGCGCTGCCTGTCGATGCGGCGGTCGTGTTGAGAGCGGATGCGAGCAGCGCGGGAATCAGGCCGAAGAGCAGCAGCCAACAGCCGCCGGCGTCGAGCTGGAACTGCACCGCGGTATCGCTGAGACGGAATCCGAACAGCACAGGCGCCTGCACTCCCGGCAGGATCATCAGGCAGGCGACAATGCCAAAGGCGCATCCCAGCGTGATTCCCGCGCGCGCCGCCTTGGCTCCGGGCACAAGCAAAGCGGCCAGGAAGGACAAGCCCCAGAGAATGGCCGCAGCCAGCAGCAGATCACTGGACATAATGCCCTCCTTGCACGGATTGCGCGGCGCGGTTGAGAAGCACGAGCAGCGCATGGATCATCGCCGCGGGATTCGGCGGGCATCCCGGCACATACATGTCCACTGGAAGAATGCCTTCAAGCCCGTGCGCGCAGCTATATCCTCCGCCGGTTGCGCCTCCTGAGATGGCGCATGTTCCCATCGCCATCACCCATCGCGGCTCGGGCATGGCGTTGTAGGTTTCGAGCAGCGGCTCGCGCATTGCATACGTCACCGATCCGGTGACGAGCAGAAGATCGGCGAATCGCGGCGAGGGTGTGAAGAAAATCCCCAGCCGATGCAGGTTGTAGTAGGGATTATTGAGCGCCTGCAACTCCGATTCGCAGCCGTTGCAGGAGCCGGCATCAACATGGCGAATGTGCAGGCTGCGCCTGAAGCATTGCTGGATTTTCTCTGTCAGCTCCTGCGCCGGCCTGGAGGCTAACGCTTCAGCCCAGACCAGGTCCTCCCGATTGCGCACACCGAAAGCCCAATCGTTGGATTTTCTGAACGCGTCCGCGGGGCAGACCTCTGTGCAAAGCTGGCACGCGATGCACTTTCCGTAGTCGAGCGTTAAGCGCTCGCCGGACGGGCCAGGCTCAATGCCGATCGCGCCGGGCAGGCAGCACTCCGCACAGGCGCGGCAACCATCCTGGCAGCGGTCCGGTTGAAATTGCGGCAGGCCAAGAACGCCTGTCTGGAGATTCGCATCCTCCTTGCCCGGCCAGGAGCTTGTCGCCATTCCGCGTTTCAGGCCAAACAGAGTCCAGATCGGCATATCGGCTCCCCTAGCGATCGCATCCGGCCATCGTCAGGCCAAAGCTCGCCTCGTTAATGGCGTAGTCCATCATGTTCGTGTCGTGCACGGTGAACGGAAAAACGCGCCAGTTCGAGAACGACGCGGATTTCACCTTCACGCGCGCCAGCTTGCCTGCTCCATCAAAATGCACGCAGTAATACGTCGATCCTCTCGGCCCTTCGCACCAGCCGAGGCCTTCCGCGCCGGCCTGCGCGCTCAGCTTCGTTTCTACCGGTCCGTGCGGCATGTTTTCTAGCGCCTGCAGCAGCAGCGAAATGCTGTTGTTGATCTCTTCCATGCGCACCTGGGCACGCGCGTGCGCATCGCCGTCCGTTCGCACCGGTATCTTCTCCATCGCCAAATGCGCATAGGCCGCGTAGGGATGGTCACTGCGCAAATCCCGGCCAATCCCGGAGGCTCGTTTGATCGGTCCCGTTGCGCCTTCATCGAAGGCGGTTTTGCGAGACAGGCGGCCGGTTGTCATCAGCCGGTCCAGGTGGCTGTTGGTCGTTTCGAGAGCCCGCATGTAGGCCGCGATTTCCGGCTCTAATTTACGCAGACGCTGCGGCAGCGCTTCCAGATCGAGATCGCGCCGAAGCCCGCCCGGCTTGAGCAGGCCGCGCAGAAAACGGCTGCCCGTGAAAATGCCGTTTAGTTGCTTGCACTGTTCAGCGAGGAGCTTGCCTTGCGCTTCGCCGACTTTGAGCGTGGTGGTGTGGCAGAGATGGCCGAGATAGTAGAGGTGATTGTAGAGCCGCTCCATCTCCGCCAGCGCCACGCGCAGATACTTCGCGCGCTCGGGGATTTCGCACTGGCACGCTGTTTCGACGGCCTGGCAGAAGGCCAGCGAATGAGCCACGCTATCGACGCCGGAGATGCGCTCCGCAAGCAGAACGCCCAGCTCCGGCAGCAATCCTTCAAAACGCTTTTCCATGCCGCGATGCTTGAAGAAGAGACGCGGATGACAATGCAGAATCGCCTCGCCGATGTAATAGAAGACAATCTGCGCCGACTCAAGCACATCGCCACGCACCGGGCCGAAGGGAAGAACCTGCACGTCGCTACCCTCCATGGGAGGCAGTTGCCACGGCTCGGCGGTGAATGAAACCATCTGGTCATGCGGATAGCGCGGATCGAGCGGCGGAATCACCGCGTGCGCGCCCTCATGCAGCACCAGCGGATACGGTTCCGGATGCCCGCGAAAGTTAATTCCGCAAAGGTCCATCATCTCCCGCTCATACCAACCCAGCAGCGGAAACCGCGGCGCGAGCGAGTCAAGCGACTGCTCTGTGCCGCTCAGCCTGCAGCGCAGCAGCGCAAAGGGCTCATGCGGTTTTCTGTCTGCCAGGTAAAGAACCTCGGGCGGCTCGCCCGGCTCGGGAAACCACGCATAGGCCATCTGCAGGCGCGCGCCTTCTTCGGTAAGTTGCCGGCAGGCCTGCGGAATCTCTTCCGGCCGAAGCACCTGTTCCGTTGCTGCCCTCACTGCGCACCTCCCATCAACTCCTGCGAGATATGGGCAAAGACCTGCCATAAACCATGCGGCCACCATAAACCAAGAACAAGCAAAGGAATAAAAGCGAGCCACATGGGGAGCGTTCTCCATACGCCGCCTGCAAGGCGAGGAATCTGCTGCCCAGGCGCTTTGTCGAAGTACATTGCGCGAAAGTGCGCGAGAAAGCCGATGAAGACAACAATCAGCAGTACCACAAACGCCACAGCCGCCCAACGGTAAGGGCTGCCGATGCCGGCGCGCAGAACCGTGAACTCGCTGAGGAAGAGCGCAAACGGCGGCGCGCCGGCAATACCCACGGCCCCGAGGAGCCACAACATCCCGCTGATGGGAAAAACGTCCAGCACGCGGCGAATATGGGAAATTTCCTTGGTCCCGTATGCGCGCATGGCATTGCCCGCGCCAAAGAACATCAGCGACTTGTTCAGCGAGTGGTTGAGCATGTGGTAAAGCGCTCCGGCAACGCCAAGAGTGCCGCCAAAGCCCAGCCCGAGCGCTTGCACGCCGATGTGCTCCACGCTCGAATACGCCATCAGACGCTTAATGCCGGTCTGGCGAACGATGAAGATCGATGCGATGAAGAAGGAAAATATGCCGAAGCCAACCACCGCGGCGTGCGCAAAGCCGTCCATGGAGGTTCCGCGCACCACGCTGAGAAAGCGCGCGATGCCGAGCATGGAAGCATTCAGCAGCGCGCCCGAGAGCATTGCGGAAACAGGCGCCGGAGACTCGCTGTGCGCATCCGGCAGCCAGGTGTGCATCGGCGCCAGGCCTGCCTTGGTTCCGTAGCCCACCAGAACAAGCAGAAAAGAAACCAGAAGCAGCGGCGGATAGACCGAAGGCGCGGCCTTGTGCAGCGCGGCCCAGGTCATCGCGTAGCTTGGCCCCAGCACAAGCGAGCCGCCCCAGTAAAAAAGCACAGTCCCCAACAGAGCGAGGCTGATGCCGCCCGAGACCACGACAATGTATTTCCACGCCGCTTCCGTGCTTTCCGCCTCACGCTCAAAGCCAACCAGAAAGGTACTGATGAGCGTTGTAAGCTCGATGGCGATCCAGAAGACGCCGACGTTGTTCATCACGCAGGCCGCGAGCATTGTGAGAGCGAACCCTGAGAACAGGCCATAAAAGACCGGCAGCCTCTCATCCTCGTCGAGCAGCCTCATGTAACCGACCGCATAGATGGATGCGAGCGCATAGACAATCGAGATGCACACGATGACCCACGCGCCCAGGACGTCAACCCGGATGTAATTGTGCGCGAGCGTCGCCGGTCCGCCCAGAACTTGAAGCAGCAGCGGCACGCTCACCACAAGATCAAGAACGGCCGCCGCCACGGTCGCGTACTCGGCAAGCCGCGGAGAACGCACCGCGAACGACAACACGGCGGCAACGATCGGGGCGGCAAACAACAGGATGAGCAAGGATTCTGCCATGAACGTTCAGCCTATGAGCCGGTTGAGTTGACGGCTGCTTGTTGTGCCTGCGTGGACAACCAGAAATCGAACGAGCATACCGAAGCACGCGACGACGATCAGCAGATCAAAGAGAATCACGATTTCAATGAGCAGCGGCATTCCCGGAACAAGAATCTGCGAGCCGAGAAAGATGCCGTTTTCGAGCACCAGCAGCCCGAGAATCTGGCTCACGGCTTCATCGCGCACGGCGAGCATGAGAAAGCCGAGGAACTTCATCGAAAGCATGATGGTAAGCGCCATCACCACCACATGCGCAGCCAGAAACGGCTGCCGGTTCATGTGATTGGCGATCACGAAGGCGAACATGACCAGCAACGCGCCGAGCACAAGGCTCGAGCTCGGCTGGAGCACTGCGTGCAATTCGCGCTTCACGTTCAGGCGCGCGATGATCCGCATCAACAAATACGGCAGCACCAGGCCGCGGAAGAGCGCCGTCAGTACCGCAATGACATACAGCTCGGGGTAACCCGCAAAATATCCCACGGAAGCGGAGAGCGCCGCAATCAGCCACGATTGCACCGCGAAGGCGTAGACATAATTCCGCAGCCAGTGCGAGCCCAGCATGACGAAGGTCAGCAACAGGCTCATCACGGCCAGCGAGCTGAAGATCGAGGCTTGCAACGGATCGACATGCGCCAGAAACATCAGTCTCTCCTCACATCAGTTGGCTCGATACGATGGCCAGCACAGCAAACAAAAATCCTGTCGCCAGCGGCTCCTGATAGCGGTAGAAGCGCAGGCGGGACTGGATCGTTTCCACGACGATGACAACGAGCGCGACCAGCAGGAACTTCACCAGCAGGGAGATCAGCGAGCCAAATTCTCCCAGCGGGGTTCCGACTTGTGACATCTCCCACGGCAGCAAAAAGACATTGCAGAAGATCGTGTAGAGGATGAACTGCTTCATCATCGAAGCCCA
>JASHPD010000350.1 GCA_030038315.1 Acidobacteriaceae bacterium | reverse complement strand
GTCCTACCCGGTATCCGCCGCCCAGGCCAAAAACAGGCAGTGGGTCAGTTGGAATTTGTTTTGTGTCAGGGCACGACTTTAGTCGTGCCGAATGAATCGCATAAAACAACCGGGCTTTAGCCCCTGCTTCCAAACTGAACCACTACCCAAAAACACAAAAAGGTCAGTTGGAATTTGCCTCCGTCGCCGCAGGGTTTCCATCACGCGCCATCGGGTCATTGTCACGGTCCGTAACTTCGGCAAGATCGGCGAGCCTTCGCGCTACTTCTTCCGTCCACGCGCCGCTCGCAGCGCGCCAGCTCCAGTTGCCGCCTGGCACCGCGGGCGTGTTCATGCGCGCCTCCGAGCCAAGCTCCAGCAAGTCCTGCGCCGGAGCAATCGCCAGCGAGGCAACGCTGGCCTGCGTTGCACGCAACAGCGGCCACGCCGGCCGGTCCGCAACCGGGCCTGCATAAGCCTCCACCGCCGCGCGCTCTTCTTTGCCTGCCGCCTGCCACCAGCCTTGCGTCGTGTCATTGTCGTGCGTGCCGGTGTAAGCCACGGAATCGCGCGTATAGCGATGCGGCAAGTGCAGATGCGCATCCTTGCTGCTGAATCCAAACTGGATCACGCGCATTCCGGCAAGGCCCAGCTCGCGGCGCAAGGCATCCACCTCCGGCGTAATCACGCCGAGGTCTTCGGCCACCAGCGGCAGCGGTCCAAGCGCATTTTCCAGCGCGCGAAATAATTCCAGTCCCGGCGCCTTGACCCATGCGCCATGTACTGCCGTCTCTTCTTCGGCGGGAATCGACCAGTACGCCTCGAAGCCGCGAAAGTGATCGAGGCGCACGATGTCATAAAGCCGGCAGGAGCGGCGGATGCGCTCGACCCACCAATCAAAGCCGCGATCTTGAAGCGCATCCCAGCGATAGAGCGGATTGCCCCAGCGCTGGCCTGTCTCGGAGAAATAATCCGGCGGCACGCCGGCTACGCCGATGGGGCGCAAATCTTCGTCGAGATCGAAGATCTCCGGGTGCGTCCACACATCCGCAGAGTCCATGTTCACAAAAATCGCAATGTCGCCAAGGATTCTGATCTTGTGCTGCGCGGCAGCTTTTCGAAGCGCATCCCACTGGAGCGCGAAGGCGAATTGCAGCGCCTGCTGCACGGCCAATTCCCTGCCGTGCCCGGCGATGAGCTGATCGAGCGCTTCCGGATGACGGCGGCGCACAGGCTCTGGCCACTCCGTCCACGCGCCTGTGCCATGCAGCGCGCGCAGCACAGCGTACATGGCGTAATCGTTGAGCCAGAAGGCCTGCTCTCGGCAGAAGGCGTCGAACTGCTTCCATTGGCTCGCAAGCGCAGGCTCATGCTCGCCGCGATCCAGGAAGCTCGCGGCAGCTTCCATGAGAAGCGGCAGCTTTTGCTGCTCCACCGCTTCGTAGTCAACATTTTTCTGATCCCTGATCTCTGATCCCTGATCCCTGTCTCTCCATCCCCACTCGGCAAGAATCTCCAGGCTGATGAGCGAAGGATTGCCCGCAAAGGCCGAGCTGCCCGCGTAGGGCGAGTTTCCGTAGCCCGTGGGGCACAGCGGCAGAACCTGCCAGATGTGCTGCTTTGCCGCGGCAAGAAAGGCGGCAAACTCATGCGCGGCCGGTCCGAGATCGCCGATGGGCCCGTGCGAAGGCAATGAAGCGACGTGAAGCAGGACTCCCGAAGAGCGTGCGAATTCCATGCACTCATTATCGCGGGGCCCGGCGGCTACAATGGCAGAGTTTGCGGCATAGACTTTCAGGCGCCGCGAATTTTCCTGAACAAGCACACGAGGGTTCCCGATGCACTTGCGTTCCGTCCGCTTCTTTTCGGCTCTGGCGTTGATGGTTTTTCTGCTGACCGCGCTGCGCGTTGCGGCGCAGCCCACGCTGCCCGCTCAGGTGGAAGTCTCCACCGGCTGGCAGTTGCAGGACGTGGCCAAAGTTCCTCAGCCCGGAGCGGAAGTCTCCTCCGCGCAGATGAGCACCGCCGGATGGTACAACGCCGTTGTGCCGGGAACGGTGCTCACTTCGCTCGTTGTGGACAAGGTTTATCCCGAGCCGCTCTACGGCGAAAATAATCGTCCCGAGATCATCCCGGAGAGCCTGAATAAAACTTCTTATTGGTATCGCGCCGTTGCAGCCATCCCTTCCAGTTACCGAGGCCGGCATATCTGGCTGAACTTCGACGGCATCAACTTTTCCTCGCAGGTGTGGGTCAACGGCGCGCAGGTGGGTGCCACGCGCGGCGCTTTCATCCGCGGCAAGTTCGACATCACCAACAACGTCAAGCCCGGTAAACAGGCCGTCATCGCCGTGCTGGTCTCGCCGCAGCCGCATCCCGGCGTGCCGCATGAGCACACGCTGCGCGCGGGCATGGGATTGAACGGCGGCATCACGGCCATCGACGGGCCAACGTTTCTCTCCACCATCGGCTGGGACTGGATTCCCGCCATCCGCGACCGCGACACCGGAATCTGGCGCAAGGTCTATCTCTCGGCTTCCGGCGCTGTTCTTATCAAAGACCCGCTCGTGACCACCGATCTTCCGCTGCCGCGCACCGATTCGAGCGACGTGATGGTCGAAACAACCGTCCAGAACATCACAGACAAGCCGCAAAAAGGCGTGCTCAAAGGGGAAATCGAAAACATCCACTTTGAAAAGAAGGTGGAAATCCCCGCGCACAGCTTGCAGACCGTGCATTTTGATGCGAAGAATACGCCCGCGCTGCATATCGAGCATCCGCGCCTGTGGTGGCCCAACGGCTATGGGCCGCAGAACCTCTACACGCTGCACCTGAGCTTCGACCAGGGCCATCGCGCCTCCGACGCGCAGGACGTGACCTTTGGCGTGCGCAAGATTACCTATTCCGTTCCCGGCTCCGACACGCTCACCATCAGCGTGAACGGCGTGCCGATCTTCATCCGCGGCGGCAACTGGGGCCTGGATGAAGCGATGAAGCGCATTCCCCGCGCGCGGCTCGACGCCGAGATTCATCTGCACAAGCTCGCCAATCTGAACCTCATCCGCAACTGGGTGGGCCAGAGCACCAACGAGGATTTCTACGAGCTTTGCGACAAGTACGGCATCCTCGTCTGGGATGAATTCTTCCAGCCGAACCCGAGCGACGGGCCGAACCCCGACGACATCGACACATACATTGCCAACGTGCGCGACAAGATTCTGCGCTTTCGCAACCATCCGTCCATCATGCTGTGGTGCGCGCGCAACGAGGGCTTTCCGCCCAAGGAGATCGACGGCCGGCTGCGCACGCTGATGGCGGAGCTTGAGCCCACGCGGCGCTACCAGCCAAGCTCGACTTCCGGCGGCGGCGTGCGCTCGCACGGGCCGTACCACTGGCGCACGCCGCGCGAGTTCTACACCATCACCGACGACTACTTTAAGACGGAAACCGGCTCCATGTCTGTGCCTACGCTCGAATCCATTCACGGCATGTTGCCACAAAAAGATTGGGAGGTAATTGGCGACGCGTGGGCCGAGCACGACTTTGCGCGCGGCGCGCAGCAGGGCGATCTTTATCCCGGCATCGTGGCGGCGCGCTACGGCAAGGTTGCCAATCTCGCTGACTTCGTGCGCAAGGCGCAGTTGATGAATTACGAGGCCTTCCGCGCGATGTATGAAGGCCGCAATGCGGTGCTCTTCCATCCGGCGACGGCCATCATTACGTGGATGAGCAATCCGGCGCAGCCGAGCTTTACCTGGCAGATTTATCACTACGATCTTGAGCCGAACTCCTCGCTCTTTGCCGTGCAAAAGGCCGGCGAGCTGCTGCACATTCAGCTCAACGAAGCTGACGGTAATGTGCAGGTCATCAATAATCTGCCCACTGCGCTCGACAACGCCACAGCGCACGCGACGATCTATAACCTCGACGGCACCGTGGCCGCCGAGCACGACTGGCCGGTGAATGCGGCGGCCGATATGGCCACCACGCTCGGCCTGCTCGATCTTCCGGCGCAGCTTTCGCCCGTCTACTTCGTCAAGCTCGACCTCAAGGACTCGACTGGCAAG
>JASHPD010000349.1 GCA_030038315.1 Acidobacteriaceae bacterium | reverse complement strand
CAACGCAGCGCCCGAATCCGTCACCCCGGAAAAGCTCGCCCGCGACCTCGAAGAGTATTTAGCCGCGCACCACGCCGCAGCCATCCTCGAAGAAGGCCGCGTGATCTTCGACATGCGCACCGCGCACTATTCCATCACCGACTCGCACGGCCGCTGCCTGCTCCAGCTCTGGAGCGAAGAGCGCAACCTCATGCGCACCGTCGTCGGCCTCGAACACCGCGCGCAATCCCTGCGCATCCTCACCCGCAAAATGGGCGCGCCCAAGCCACAAACGCTCGAACTGGTTCCCTCGAACGACCGCCGCACCCCAACAGCCCGCGAAGCCGCACGCCGCAACTATCAGCGTCTATTAGAGCGCGTCCTGGCCCGCAACTTCCTCGGCTACAAAGTCGACGGCCTGCGCAACGCAATGGACCTCGAGCACAGCTTCGGTCCCGCCTACATCCGCGGCCGCCTGCTCAAAGGCACAACGGCGGAAGCCATCATCGGCGTCAGCGAAGCCGAATCCACCGCAATCATCGACGGCATCCTCACCCTCGGCATTCTCTGGCTCGACTACTGCCGCCAGCACGGCGAAGCCCGCCGCCACTTCGCCGGCCTCAAGCTCATCCTCCCCGCAGGCCCAGGATCAAACTCGTGGCGCACAACAGCAGAGCGCCTCGCATGGCTCAATCACAGCGCAGCCAGTTTCGAGCTCTACACCCTCGACGAGCGCAGTGAAGAGCTAGCCAAAATCGACTTCCGCGACACCGGCAACCTCGATTCACGCCTCGTCCAATCTTTTTCCGTACAGGCAGCCGTAGAGCGCTGCCAATCCGGCATTGACCAGCTCTTCGCGCTTCTTCCGCCCAACGCCAAAGACCGCGTCGAAATACAGGCCAAGTCCTCCAGCGAAGTCGCCCTAGCACTTCACGGCCTCGAATTCGCCCGCGTCCGCCACGGCCTTTCAGCCAACTCCTTCGCGCAGCAAAACGAGATCACCTTCGGCGCCGGCCCGCACGAAACCCCGCTCAACGAAGAGACCGAACCACTCGCCCGCGAGCTCTTCGCACGCCTTTTCGCAAGCCGCCACGCCAACGGCGAGCACCGCGACCCGCTCTACCGCATCCAGGCCGAGCGCTGGCTGGAATCGCGCCTCCGCCACGCGCTGCCCGAGCTCCTGCCCGGCCTGCGCGGCGAACTCATCTACTCGCAAGTTCCCGCGCTCTCATCGAACGACCGCAGGATGCTCGACATCCTTACCATCGACCGCAACAACCGCTTAGTCGTGATGGAATTGAAAGCCAACGAAGACCTGCATCTCCCGCTGCAAGCCCTCGACTACTGGATTCGCGTCCGCGCATTAAACGCCGACCGCGCCAACAGCCAATCCCTCTCCGCCTTCGAGCGCCATAACTACTTCGACGGGACGCCAGTCTCCCCGCTCCCGCCGCGCCTGCTTCTCGCCGCACCCGCGTTGCGCATCCATCCCGCCAACGAGCCGGTCTTGCGCTACTTCTCCCCGGAAATCGATTGGGAGCTGATCGCGCTCAACGAACACTGGCGAGAAGAATTAAGCATCGTCTTCCGCAAGCGCAGCGGAAACCCCGCCTGAACGCAATACTTGCGCAGGCACACAAAAGGTAGGCCGGGGATTTATCCCCGGCAATATATCCCACCCAGCATGGCTTCAGCCCCTGAGGTATGCTTTTGCTGCTTCATGCGTCTACGTCATAACAGCCGCCTAAAAAACATGCCGGGGCATTCGCCCCGGCACAAATTCTCATCCACACGCTTGCTCAATACCGCATCGCATTCAGCGTGTTGAACACCGCCTCATACTCCCCGCGATTCGCAGCCTCGCTCAGAAACTTCACCCGCTCGACGGCAATCTCCTGCGGCGTCGGCTGCTTCGTCAGCAGCGCCATCGTCTCTGCGATAAAGTCCTTCAGCGGCATCGCCCGCGGATCGTTCGCTCCATCCATCAAATTCGTCTGCACATACGGCGGAATAATTTCAAGCACCTCGATCTTCGTATCCTTCAGTTGCTGCCGCAGCGATTGCGAGTACGAGTGAATCGCCGCCTTGGTCGCGCAATACGTCGGCGTCAACGCCAACGGCACAAACGCAAGCCCCGACGACACAGTAATAATCGTCGCGCTCGCCTGCTGCTTGAAGTGTGGAATCAGCGCTGCCGTCAGCCGGATCGGCCCCAGCAGATTCGTCGCCACAATCGCCTCCGCGTCGCCTAAGTCCTCCGGCTGCTCCAGCAGCGTCTCCGGCCGCATGATCCCCGCATTGTGAATCACCGCATTCAGCCTGGGAAACTTCGCCAACAGCTCCGGCGCAAACGAGCGAATCCCGCTCGCCTGCTCAATATCGAGCACCATCCAGCTCATGCCCGCATTCGCCGCCGCCGTTTCTTCCAACACCTTCTGCCGCCGCCCCGCAATCACCACATGATTGCCCAGCTTGTGCAACTCCTCGGCCAGCCCGCGCCCAATGCCCGAGCCGCCGCCCGTAATCAAAATCGTGTTCCCTGTCGGATTCATTGCTGAAACCTCCTTAAGCCAGCCTATGCTGTCAAAATGAAGCAGCCGTTACTGCGCGCACGCGCGAAGATCAGTTTCAAACACCTGCGCATTCGCGTAGGTCGGCCGCCAATTCTTCCACACGCTTCAAATCCGAATCCCACGCAAACATGAACCGCGCCGCGCCGCCAATAAAGGTATAGAACCTCCACCCGCGCTTTCTAAGCTTCTCGAGCACCGGCTCCGGAGCCAATAGAAACACCGCATTCGCTTCCACCGGCGACGCAACCCGCACGCCGGGAATATCCGCAATCAGCTCCGCCAGCCGCGTTGCGCAGGCATTCGCGTGCCGCGCATTTTTAAGCCACGCGCCAGACTCCAGCATCCCCACCCACGGCGCCGACAAAAAGCGCATCTTAGAAGCCAACTGCCCCGCCTGTTTGCAGCGGTAATCAAAATCCTCGCTCAGCCTGCGATTGAAAAAAATCACCGCCTCGCCAATAGCAAGCCCATTTTTCGTCCCGCCAAAGCACAGCACATCAATGCCGCTCTTCCACGTCATCTCCGCCGGCGATTCCCCTGAATAAGCGCACGCATTCGCAAACCGCGCCCCATCCATGTGCAGCGAGAGTCCATGCGCCTTGCACGCTACAGAGATCGCCCTTACCTCGGCCGTCGAATACACCCGTCCCGTCTCCGTCGATTGCGTAATCGTCACCACGCGCGGCTTGGGATAGTGAATATCCTGCCGCTTCGTCGCCAGCTCGTGAATCGCATCCGGCGTCATCTTGCCGTCTTCCGACCGCGCCACCAGCAGCTTCGAGCCGTTCGAGAAAAACTCCGGCGCGCCGCACTCATCCGTCTCCACATGCGACGTATCCGCGCAGATCACGCTGTGATACGACTGGCACAGCGAAGCCAGCGCCAGTGAGTTCGCCGCCGTCCCGTTGAAGACAAAAAAGACATCGCAATCCGTGTCAAACAGCTTGCGAAAAGCATCCGCCGCGCGCTCGGTCCAGGCGTCGTCGCCATACGCCGGCGCAAAGCCGCGATTGGCCTTGTCCATCGCCACCCACGCCTCCGGACAAATGCCCGCATAGTTGTCGCTGCCAAACTGCTGTTCCAAAACATCCGATGCCGGAACGCCCGATGAGGGAGAAATCACTGTGCTCATGCTGCTCTTAGGATAGCGCCGACGCTTGCTCCCAGCGGTTAGACCGCCATCTGCCGGACTCGCGCCAAATATGGAGCCGCGCAAAAACAGCCCCCGCGTTCCAACAAAATTTCACACATCCGGCCTGTAATTTGTTGCACTCTAGCGAAAGAGGCTCACTTTTCCGTGCAAACGCCATCGCGTCCATCGCCCGCACAAACAGCTATCCGCTTTCTCAAAGCGCCTGCCATTTTTCTGGCAGTTTTTCTGCTCCTGCTCCAAACCGCGCAGACACAAACCACCGCCGCAAGCCGCATCCACTCCATTCACGTCGCATCCTTCGGCGAAGACGCCACAGCAACAGCCCTGCGGCAAAGAATCATCGACCTCCTCAGCTACAGCGGCAGCCTCAAAGTCGTCGATAATCTCTCAGCCGCCGACGCAGAGCTGCGCGGCGCATCCAGCATCTGGGCCACCGGAACCGTCGTCATGGACCCGCGCTCCAACGCCTCCCGCCAGACCAACTATCAGGGTTACCTTTCGCTCGAATTAGTCGATAAATCCGGCCAGCCTCTGTGGTCCTATCTCGTCACGCCCGGCCGCTTCCGCACCGACAGCATCACCCAGGATCTCGCCAGCCACGCCGTCGAGCGCCTGCTCGCCGCCCTGCGCTCTAGCACCATCCGCGAGTCCAACTCTCCCCTCGCCGCGCAAACACACATCCCCCTGCACGCCGCCGGAAGCACACTTGCCCAGCCGCTCTACCTCAAGTGGTTCCAGTCCGCCAGCTTGCCCGTCACCTATGACGCCGTCGGCTCTGAGGCCGGCATCGAGCAGCTAGCCGCCGGCAAAGTCGACTTCGCCGCCTCCGACATGCCGCTTACGCCGCAGACAGCATCCGTCCCAATCGCCATCACGCAAATCCCCACCGTCATTGGCGGCGTAGTGCCCATTTATAACCTGCCCGGCCTCAACACCAGCCTGCGCTTCACGCCGCAAATCCTCGCCGGCATATACTCCGGCGCCATCCGCCGCTGGAACTCGCCCGCCATCCGCGCCGTCAACCGCGACGCCCGCCTGCCCAACGCCGAAATCGCCGTCATCCACCGCACAGACGGCAGCGGCACCACCTTCGTCTGGACCAGCTTTCTCTCCGAAGCAAGCCCCGAGTGGAAGTCGCGCATCGGCTCAGGCGCGCACATCGAATGGCCCATCGGCACAGGAGCCACCGGTAATGAAGGCGTAGCCGCACTCGTCGCCAAAACCCCCAACTCCATCGGCTACGTCGAGCTGATCTACGCCATCCATCACGAGCTGAACTACGCCGCCGTAGAAAACCCCGCCGGCCAGTTCATCAAGGCGGATTTAGCCAGCATCACTGCCGCCGCGCAATCCGCAAATCAGGAATCAGACAAAGGCTTCCGCTTCTCCATCCTCAATGCCCCCGGCAAATCCGCTTATCCCATCAGCACCTTCACCTGGCTCCTGATCCCCACGCACATCCCCGACCCACAAAAGAAAGCCGCCATCGCCGCCATGCTCCACTGGATGCTCACGAATGGCCAAAAGGAATGCGCATCGCTAGGCTACGCGCCACTCCCGCGTGAGGTTGCAGCACGCGCACTTCATGCCGTAGACGCATTGCAATAGCTGCAACTGGCATCCTCACTTCTTCAACGGCTTCCGCGCAAAGTAGTAGAGCGAATACGCCAGCAGCACAAAGGCCAGCACGGAAATCCAATCGTGATTCAGAAAATTCGTTGCCGGAAAATTCAAAATATCGCCCTTGTCCGTCGCCGTTTCATAGCCCTTGAGCGCCACGCCCAGCAGGCCCACAATGCCGCCCGCCGCAATCAACCCTGAAGCGTACAACGCACCCGGCGAAACCTCACTATCCGTCGCGTCGCCGCCCGCTCGCTTCACCGCCTGGTCCACAATCCAGCGCACCACGCCGCCGCAGAAGATCGCCAGCGTCGTCCCAATCGACAGATACGCGCCCACCGCAAACGAGAGCGACCGCACCCCCAGCAGCTCCACGCCGAGAACGAGGAACACGCCCATCATCACCAGCCCCCACGGCAGCTTGCGGCTCAGGATGCCGCTGATCACCGTCGCCATCAGCCGCGCCTGCGGAGCCGCGGCCTTTTCGCTGCCGATGCCCTGCACCCACTGCACCTCAATCCGCCTCGACGCCGGCGAATAAAGATACTTTCCATCGGCCAGCTCCGGCGAGCCCACGGCATTCAACACAACGTACTCGCTCTTGTGATGCACCGTGGTCGTCCCGTTCTCACTCTTCACCGGAAACTCATTGGGCAGCGTCCGCACATCCTGCTGAATCATCACGCCCGAGTGCGGCGCGTTGATATTCCACGCCCGCGAAGCCGCATCAAAATGCTGCAACCCCGTATTCATCAGGTTCAGCGTGAACCCGATCGCCACCGTTGAAACCACCACGCCGATCATCAGCGCAATCTGCTGCAACCGCGGCGTAGCGCCGATCAGGAAGCCCGTCTTCAAATCCTGCGAAGTGTCGCCCGCATTCGCCGCCGCAATCGCCACCGTGCCGCCAATCGTAATCGCCAGCGCACCGAAGGCCGGAGCTGTCCATCCCCGCACCAGAAACACCGCGCAAGTAGCCATCAGCGTAGCAATCGCCATCCCCGACATCGGGTTCGCCGAGCTGCCGATCAGGCCCACAATCCGCGAGCTCACCGTCACAAACAAAAATCCAAAAAACACAATCAGCAGCGAAGCCAGTATGTTCGGCACCACGCCCACATACGCGCCCGGCACCGGCTTGAACTGCAAAAACAAAAACGTAAACACCACCAGCAGCACCGAACCAATCACCACCGTGCGCATCGTCAGGTCGTCTTCCGTGCGCGACGGCTTGCCCTTGCTCACCTCGCTCCCGCGCAGATTCTTCATGCCCGCCGTCAACGCATTCACAATCGTAGGCAGCGTCCGCAGCAGCGTAATCAATCCCGCCGCGGCCACAGCGCCCGCGCCCATCGGACGAATATAGGTAGCCCACAACTCGCTCGGCCCCATCTGCGCAATCGGAATCGTCCCCGGATACACCGGCCCGGAAATCGTTTTGCCGAAAAAATAGATTAGCGGCATGATTACCAGCCACGAGAGCACGCCGCCGGCAAAGATCGTCCCCGCAACCTTGGCTCCGATGATGTATCCCACGCCGAGATACTCCGGCGTCGCCTCGGCTTTGATCGATGCGCCTTTCATAATGTGCGCAGGCCCAAAATCCGGCTGCCACTCCGGCGTCCCCGGCCACGCCTTGAAGATGTTCTCATTCTGAAAGAGCGTGTACAGGCTCCCCAGCCCAAGCCCCAGAAACACGCGGCTCGCCAGCGATCCGCCCTTTTCACCCGCAACCAGCACATCCGCGCAGGCCGTTCCCTCGGGATACGCCAGCGTTCCATGCTCCTGCACAATCAACTGCCGCCGGAGCGGGATCATGAACAGCACGCCCAGCCATCCGCCGATCAGCGCCAGGCAGAAGATCCGCGTGTATTCCAGATCGAAACCCAGGAAGACCAGCGCCGGCAGCGTAAAGATCACACCCGAAGCAATCGACTGCCCCGCATTGCCCGTCGTCTGAACAATGTTGTTCTCCAGGATCGATGACCTTCCAAACGCGCGCAGAATACTGATCGAAAGCACCGCAATCGGAATCGAAGCCGCCACCGTCAGCCCGGCACGCAGGCCCACATACACCGTTACCGCACCAAAAACGATGCCGAAGAACGCGCCCAGCAGCAGCGCCCTCCACGTAAACTCAGGACGCCTCTCGCCGGCGGGCACAAAGGGCTGAAAATCGGACAAAGCCTTACCTCCAAAAACCCACGCAACAGGCCTTTCAGGCCGGAAGAATGGGAGTTCCCAAAAGGGCGAGTGTAGCAGCGCCTGCCTGCTTTTCCCCATCCCCCGGCGTAAGGTTACTCGAAAGTACTAGCCCGCAATTAGTCCTTTCGTCATCTTTCGCTAATTGTTTTCCGTGGCAAAATCCTTACCACGCCCAGGGCAAACGCCCCCAGCGCAGCAACTTCAGTTCCTTGACATCACGACTTAGGAGACTTGAATGCGCAAAACAATCCGTTGTACCATCGCCCTCCTCGCGGCCATCTCCGCCACAACCGCCGCCTCACTTGCCCAATCCGTACTCACCCGCCACGTCCGTGACGCGGTTACCAGCGGCGAAGCCCAATACGTCGAACGAATGCCCACCACGCAAGTGCTCACGCTTGACCTCGTCCTGCCGCTCAGCGATTCCGCCGGACTCAAAACCTTCCTCGCAGACGTCTACAACCCCAAAAGCCCCAACTTCCGCCACTTCCTCACGCCCGCCGAGTTCACCGAGCGCTTCGGCCCCACGCAGCAGGACTATGACGCCGTTGTCAACTTCGCCAAAACCTACGGGTTCGAGGTCATCGGCGGCTCCCGCGGCGGCATGGACGTGCAGGTGCGCGGCAACGTGGCCACCATCGAGACGGCCTTCAATGTCAGCATGGCCTACTACACCCATCCCACCGAAGACCGCCTCTTTTACAGTGCGGACCGCGAGCCCACCGTCGATCTGCCCTTCAACCTCTGGCATATCTCCGGCCTCGACAACTACTCCATCCCCCACCCGCTCTACGTCAAGCGAAGTGAAGTAGCCGCCGCACGCGGCATCGACGCCCGCCAGCTCGTCAACCACGCCACCACCGGCTCCGGCCCGGATGCTTCATTCCTTGGCAGCGACATGCGCGCCGCCTACTACGGCGGAACCGCGCTCACCGGCGCCGGCCAGAACCTCGGCCTGCTTGAGTACTACGGCACCGATCTCGCTGACCTCACCACCTACTACAAAAACGTCGGCCAGACCAACAGCGTGCCCATCACGCTGCTCTCCACCGACGGCACCAGCACCACCTGCACCTACACCAGGTCCGACGACTACTGCGACGATACCGAGCAGACCATCGACATGACGCAGGCTCTCGGAATGGCGCCCGGCCTCGCCAGCCTCACGGTGTACATCGGCTCCACCGACACCGCCATCCTCAGCTCCATGACCACCCACTCCCCGCTGCCCACCACCATCGGCTGCTCCTGGGGATGGACTCCCGCCGATCCCTCCACTCTCGATCCCTACTGGGAAAAGATGGCCGCGCAGGGGCAGAACTTCTTCGCCGCCTCCGGTGATGATTCCACCTGGTCCAGCCGCAATGAAGCCTGGCCCGCCGACGCCGCCTACGTCACCGCCGTCGGTGGCACGGACCTGACCACAGCCTCGGCTGGCGGCGCGTGGAAATCCGAAACCGCATGGTCCGACTCCGGCGGCGGCATCTCGCCGGATAAGATCGCCATCCCCTCCTGGCAGCAGCTCTCCGGCGTCATCACCTCAACCAATAAGGGCTCAACCAAGTACCGCAACGGCCCCGACGTCGCCGCCAACGCCAACTTCACCTTCTACGTCTGTGCCGACCAGGAGGCCTGCACCGCCAACGAGTACGGCGGCACCAGCTTCGCCACGCCCATGTGGGCCGCCTTCATCTCGCTCGCCAATGAGCAGATCGCCAACAACGGCGGAACTGCCACCCTCGGCTTCATCAACCCCTCCATCTATGAAGAGAACGTAACCTCGGTCTACGACACGGACTTCCACGACATCACCAGCGGCAAGTCCGGCAGCTACTCCGCCGTCACCGGATACGACCTCGTCACCGGCTGGGGCAGCCCGAAGGCCGCGCTCATCCCCGAGCTAGCCCAATAAAAACTTCCTCGGAACCACCAACAAAAAGCCCGGACCGTCATAGTCCGGGCTTTTTCGCGCAGCCTCCCAAATTTATCTCCCCCTCAACAAACACTTGGCGTTCCACCCCCTCACCGCATAAGGTGGTAAGCATTCCAGCCCGAAACGGAGCAGCGCATGACCTCATCCGGCCTTGCCGCACCCAAGCCTCAGCGGCTCATCTCGCTCGACGTTGTCCGCGGCATCACCATCGCCTTCATGATTATGGTCAACAACAACGGCGGACCCGGCTCCTGGCGCTTCATGAACCACTCCCTCTGGAACGGCCTGACGCCCACCGATCTCGTCTTCCCCACATTCCTCTTCGTCGTCGGCATCACCACGGTCTTCGCCACGCAGGCCCGCCTGGCCAAAGGCGCCACGCGCGCGCAGCTCGCCAAACACACCGTCATCCGCGCCGTCGTGCTCATCCTGCTCGGCCTCGTGGTCAATAATTTTCCGTTCTTCCACTGGACCCACATGCGCTTTTACGGCGTCCTGCAGCGCATCGGCATCTGCTATCTGATCGTCAGCCTCTTTTACCTCATCGACAGGCGCGTCTCCACCAAGATCGTGCTTCTCGTCGTCTGCCTGCTCGGCTACTGGGCTCTCGTCCGCCTTGTTCCCGTACCCGGCGCAGGCATCCCGGGCCGCAACATTCCCTTCCTCGACAAGGACCAGAACATTGTCGCCTACGTAGACCGTCAGCTCATGCCCGGCCATCTCTACGAAGACTGGACCACCCACAACAACCGCGACCCTGAAGGCCTGCTCAGCGACATTCCCGCCATCGGCACCACGCTGCTCGGCCTGCTCGCCGGCCTCTATCTGCGCAGCAGCCGCAGCACAAAGCAGAAAACCCTCGGCCTCATCACCGGCTGCGCAGCGTGCCTCGCACTCGGCTACTTCTGGTCCATCTGGTTCCCCGTGAACAAAAAGATGTGGACCAGCTCCTACGTCTTGGTCTCCGCAGGCTATTCGCTTGCCCTGCTCGCCTTCTGTTACTGGGCCATCGAAGTCAAAAACCGGCGCAAGGGATGGGCTGGATTCCTGACCTGGCCCTGGCTCGTCTTCGGCTCCAATGCCATCGTTGCCTACATGATCAGCGAGCTGCTCCCCGGCATCCTCGATCTCTTCCATCTCACCGAAAGCACCCGCAGCGTCCCCATCACCGCCTGGTTTTTCAACCACGTCAACGCCCGCATCTCCGGCCCCGGATGGGCAGCCTTCAGTTGGTCGGTCCTCTTCACCGCCGTCTGCTTCGTTCCCGTGTGGATCATGTACAAAAAGAAAATTTTCGTGAAGATTTAGAACGGTTCTCCAGTTTGTATGTGGCGTTTTGAGCGTTGTGCAAGGTGGCTTTTTCTTGAGGAAAAAGCCACTTAGCGGTTGTGGCTTCGCTCTATAGCAACTGGAGAACCACTATAGCCATTCCAGCCGACAGGCACGAGTATTCGCCTGAAAGGCTTTTCAATACACTTATCCTCTGCGAGATTGAGCCCAGGTAAAGGTCAATAGCAGACCAGGTCTGACAGAACCTAACCTTATCAAAAGAAGATTTCAGCGGAAACAGAAAGGAATGGTGCGCCCGGAGAGATTCGAACTCCCGGCCTACTGATTCGTAGTCAGTCGCTCTATCCAGCTGAGCTACGGGCGCAGAATGGGTTCAGGCAGGACCGGCTCAGATGAAAACCGGAATGAAGAACCTTGATTAGAGTATCAGGAATTGTGCCCCTGCGCAACGCCCTTTCTACACTATGCTTTAGCTGGCTCAGGCACGGCAACAGGCTCCGGCGGAGGCGGCGGAATCAGCGGCAGCTCTTCGACAATGTCCAGCCCGGCGCGCCGCACAAGTCCCGTCACTGTGGCCGCGTTGAGCCGCGTCGCATCGTATTCCACGAGCACCGTGCGCGCCTCACGGTCAAACGTCAGCTTGCGGATACCGTAAACCTCGCGCGCCGCCGAAAGCGCAAAAAGCACAGCCTCCGAAGGCTGCTCCGCATAGCGATACAGAATCTCCACCGTCGTCATAGCAGCATCATAGCAAGGTTGGAATCAGGGCTGAAAGCTCTCTAAATATGCGCGAATCTCCGGGTTCGACCAGTCCGGATCGCCCACCACCTTACGGCGGATAATCCCCTGGCGGTCGATGATGTAGGTCTCCGGCCAGCCATCGGTGTGGTAAAGATTCGCCGCCGTCTTGTCAGGGTCGAGCACCGTGGCATAGTCCACATGGTACTCGGCAAGAAACCTGCGATAAGCGCTCGCGTCCGTATCCACGCTCACGCCAAGGATGACGAGGCCCGGCATGTCGTGGTGCAGCGCAAGGAGCCCCGGCGTCTCTTCGATGCACGGCCCGCACCAGCTTGCCCAGAAGTTGAGCACAACCATCCTGCCGCGGTAACTGGCCAGGTGAATCGTGCTTGTGCCGTCGGAAACCGTGAAATCCGGCGCAACCTTGCCCACCTGCGCCGGATGCGCGCCGCGGTTGCAGCCCGACAGAAGCATCAGCCCGGCAACAGCAACAAGGCCCAGGCCACAGCGCAAAGAAATCCCCCGGAAACTCACATTTCTATAATACGAACGGAACGCACAGGCGGAAAAGAGCAGGCAACCATGACCAGAGATGCAGAAACCGGGCCGAATCTAAAGCCAAACCTGAATCCGGAGCAGCAAACAAGCGGCCGGAAGCCGGTTCTGGGGCTTTCGAGCGAGCCGCCGCAATGGCCGGTGCTTGCCGGAACGGTCTTCGACCAGCCCGAGCCCAGCCCGCTGATCGAGCTGACGGTTATCATCCCCGCGCGCAATGAAGAAGATTGCATCGGCGCCTGTCTCCAATCGCTCGTTGCGCAAAATGAAGATATCTTCGCACTCGGCCGCGACTGGGAGCTGATCGTTGTAGACGATCACTCCACGGATCGCACCGCGGAAATTGCGCGCGGCTTCGCCGGCGTCGCGGTTCTGAAGGCTGAGAAATTAGAGCCCGGCCCAGCCGGCAGGCCCGAAGAGAAATGGACCGGCAAGGCAAACGCCATCTGGACCGTCGCCCGCAAAGCGCGTGGCCGCTGGCTGCTCTTCACGGATGCCGACACCGTGCATGAACTCGGCAATCTGCGCCGCGCCATCCACGAGGCCGAGCGGCACAAGGCGGGAATGCTCAGCTATTCTCCGCGCCAGATCGTGCGCGGCCTCGCGCAGCGCGCGCTCATGCCGCTGGTCTTCAGCGAGCTGGCCCTGGCCTATCCGCCCGCAAAGGTCTCCGACCCCAACCAGCGCATCGCCGCCGCCAACGGCCAGTTCCTGCTCATCGAGCGCGAAGCCTATCGCCGCATCGGCGGCCACGCGGCCGTCAAAGACCGCGTGCTCGAAGACGTGGCGATAGCCTTCCTCGCCAAACGCCGCGGAATTGGCCTGCGTTTCCGCTACGCGGCGGATGCGGTGTCAACGCGGATGTATCGCTCGGTCTCTGCAATGATTGAGGGCTGGACAAAGAACCTTGCGCTGCTCTTTGCGGACGCGCTGATGCTTGCTCTGTGGCGCGCGCTCGACATTGCCCTGCTCGTCTGCCTGCCCATTCTTGCCATCGAGCTCCGGAATGCGCACTTCGCCTCGCGCAGCCTGGAGTGGCTGGGCGCGGGCTGGCTTCTCGCGCTGCTCTGGGTGCGCACCGTCGTGCGTATCTACGCCCGCGCCGCAAAGTCGAATTTCCCTTTCGTGGACTGTGCCATCTCGCCGTTTGGCCTGCCTCTCTTCGTCTTCCTGCTCTGCCGGAGCTGGTTTCAGCATCGCCTGTTGAAGCGGGTAAGCTGGAAAGGCCGGTCGTATGCGCAATAAGTTAATAGAATTGCGTGCAGCCGGATTACCGCCCCCATCATCTCTATCTTCAGAGGCTTTATGGTTTCTCTTACGCGCCGCGCAACCTTTTCCGCCTCGCACTACTACTGGAACGAGGCCTGGTCCGCGGAAAAAAATGAGCAGGTTTTCGGCCGCTGCGCCAACCGCAACGGCCACGGCCACAATTACACGCTCGAAGTCACCGTATCCGGCGAGCCGGATGCGCAGACCGGCTTTGTCATCGATCTCAAGTGGCTCAAAGACACGATCGAGCGTAAAGTGCTCTCTGCGTGGGATCATCGCCACCTGAATCTTGAAGCTCCAGAGTTCGCTCAGGCGATTCCGACGACGGAAAACATCGCCATTGCCGCCTGGAAGCGGCTTGAGCCTGCAATCCAATCCGTGCGCGGCGCGCATCTGGCAAGCGTGCGCGTCTATGAGACACCGGAAATTTTCGCTGAGTATCAGGGGGAACGATGAAAGCCTGCTTCGGCCGCCGGTATATGCTTAGCGCCAGCCATCGGCTGCACTGCGACTCGCTTACCGCCGAGGAGAATCGCGCCGCTTATGGCAAGTGCAACAACCCGCACGGCCACGGCCACAACTATATCGTCGAAGTCCTTGTCGGAGGCGAGGTCGATCAGGCAACCGGCATGGTCATCAATCTCGCCGACCTCGATAAAGCTGTGCAAACGCGCGTGCTTGACCGCTTCGACCACACCTGCCTCAACCTCGATCCCTTGTTTGCATCCCAGGTGCCCACGACGGAAAATTTATGCAGGGCGATCTTCGGCCTGCTCAAGAACAGCCTGCGTTCCGGCAGCCTCAGATACATTCGATTGGAAGAGACGGAAAACAATTTCTTCGAGTGCCGCGACGCTCCGGCGTTGAATGCGGTGGAAACGCAGGCAGAAAAATTCCCAGGGCAGAAAGGATAATTTCATGGCGCAGACCGCGGCGGTAAACAAGGCTATGCTGAAGGCTCTCACCAAGCCCGGCGAACTGACCGGCTACAGCACGCAGGATTTATATCGGGAGCTGCTGCGCCGCATCGGCGAAGACCCGGAGCGCGACGGGCTGCTCTCCACTCCAATGCGCATCGAAAAGTCCATGGCCTTCCTCACCAAAGGTTACTGCGAAGATCCCAGCGAGATCCTGCGCGGCGCGCTCTTTGACGTGGATTACGACGAGATGGTGATCGTCAAAGACGTGGAGATGTTCTCGCTCTGCGAGCACCACATACTGCCCTTCTTCGGCAAGGTTCACGTGGCCTATATCCCCAAGGGTAAAGTCATCGGCCTCAGTAAAATCGCCCGTCTCGTCGAAGTCTTTGCGCGGCGCCTTCAGGTGCAGGAGCGCCTCACGCGCCAGATCGCCGACGCCATTCAGGAAGCCATTCATCCGCAGGGCGTGGGCGTAGTCATTGAGGCGCGCCACCTTTGCATGATGATGCGCGGCATCGAAAAGCAGAACTCCTCCACGGTGACCTCCGCAATGGTAGGCTGCTTCCGCCAGAAGGAAACGCGCACGGAGTTCCTCTCGCTGGTGCGCCAATCCGGCACAGGTGTGCTCTGACCGCCGCGGGGCGCGTCAGCTAAAGGAAACAAGTGAACGGACTGCTGGTGATCGACAAACCCGGCGGCATGACGAGCCATGACGTAGTGAGCCGCCTGCGCAAAATTACCGGCGAGCGCTCCATCGGCCACCTGGGCACGCTCGACCCCATGGCCACAGGCGTCCTGCCATTGCTCCTCGGCAAATTCACCCGCCTTGCGCAGTATTTTTCCTCCGCTGAAAAGTCCTACACGGGCGCGATCCGCTTCGGCTTCGCCACGGATACCTACGATGCCGAAGGCAAGCCCGTTTCCGCTCCAGCCAGAGTTGAATTGACGCTGGAGCAGGTTCAAGCCATTGCTGCGCGCTTTTACGGAACTCTCCAGCAGATACCGCCTCCGTTCTCCGCAAAAAAGATCGGCGGAACGCCTGCCTACAAGCTGGCTCGCGCCGGCAAGCAAGTCGAGCTGAAGCCGGCAACGGTCCGCATCGAGTCCTTCGAGATCACCGGTATCCTGGGCGATGAAGCAAGTTTTGCGCTCAGCATCAGTGCCGGCGGCTATGTACGCTCCATCGCGCACGAGATGGGCCGGATGCTCGGATGCGGCGCTCACCTGAGCAGCCTGCGCCGCATCCGCACCGGAGCCTTCACTCTCGCCGAATCCCATGCGCTCGACGAGCTGCAACTGCTGGCGGGAAATCTCTCCGCGCTTGAGGCGCGGTGCGTCCATCCCCGCGAGCTCCTGCCGGAGATGCCCGCCGTCACCGCCGATGCGCAGTCGCTGGGCCGTATGCGCAACGGCGCGCAGGCCAATCTGCCGGAGTTTTCCGCCGCTCCGCTGGTGAAGGTCTTCGCCGGGCAGCGCGAGCTTGTCGCCGTTGCCCAGCGCGTAGCCGGAACGCTCTTTCAGCCGGTTATCGTGCTGGGATAGCAGCCTCTAATTCCTGCGCAGAAGCGGCCGGAGCGCAGGCATCAGCGTATCGGCAATGATCTCCGAGCCCTTCGCCGTGGGATGAATGCCATCCGGCTGAATCGTCCCCGGCACGTGCGCAAGGTTTTTGTAGATCATGGGCACGAATGCCGTGTGATGCTTCGCGGCCAGGTCGCGGAAGATGGCATCAAAAGCGTGGATGTAGTCCGGCCCGTAGTTGGGCGGAAGTGTAATGCCGGCGAGCAGCACCTTGATATGCGCTCCCTGCAGCGCCGTAAGCACCTCGTCCAGATTGCTTCGCGTCTCTTCCAGCGGCAGGCCGCGCAACCCGTCGTTGCCGCCGTACTCAACAATGACGACATCCGGGTGCAATGCGAGAATGGTGTGCAGGCTGGCCACGGCATCTTTGGTTGTCGCTGCGGGAGTGCCTTGATTGTTGACCTTGTAGTGGTAGCCGGCGCGGTCCAGCCTGCGCTGCAGCGCATCAGGAAACGACTGGCCGGGTGCCAGGCCGTAGCCCGCCGTAATGCTGTCCCCAAAGCAGACGAGAAGCGGCTGGTGCGCCGCGAACGTAGGGGCAGCCGGCATCAAAAGGCAGATTGAAACGAAGAGCGCGCGCCGAACGTCCACAAAGCAAGTGTATAAGCGTCCAACAGAAGACTGGAATTCTTTTGATTATGTATGTGCAGTCAGCAAAAGACGGAGCCATCCTTTGATTGAAGTTCGGAATGTGCAAAAGGTAATCCAGAACGGCGCGCGGCGCGTGGAGATTCTCAAAGAAATCTCGCTGACGATTCCCGCCGGACAGTTTGTGGCCATTATCGGAGCCAGCGGCAGCGGCAAGAGCACACTGCTCGGCCTGCTCGCCGGCCTCGATTCGCCAAGCTCAGGCGAAATCTGGCTCGATGGCGTGCCGATACACAACCTTGCCGAATCACGGTTAGCCGCCGTGCGCGGCCGCAAGATCGGCTTCGTCTTCCAGTCCTACCAGCTAGTCCCCACGCTCACGGCGCTTGAGAATGTCCTGCTGCCGTTTGAGCTGAATGCAAGTGGAAGCGGCATCGACAAGGCGCGCGAGCTGCTCAAATCGGTCGGGCTCGCCGAGCGGGCGGACCATTATCCGGTCCAGCTCTCCGGAGGTGAGCAGCAGCGTGTTGCCCTGGCGCGCGCCTTCGTGGTTGAACCGCCGATTGTAATGGCCGACGAGCCGACAGGCAATCTCGACTCCGCCAACGGACGGCTCGTGCTCGATCTGCTCCTCGACCGCAACAAGCGCGCAAGGACCACGCTCGTTCTTGTCACGCACGATCCGCAGGTTGCCGAAACTGCCGATCGCAGGATTGTGCTGCGTGACGGGCAGATAGTGGAGGACACACTGCCTTGCGAGCCGGAGCCGGAAGAGCAGGCCCAGCATGGCTGATTCCAGTTTGAAAAAACGCCCGCTGAGTTGGAAACGCGCTTCCGCAATCGCCTGGCGTGACCTGAAATCCGCGCCGGGCAAATTCGTTTTTGTTGTTCTCTCGGTTGCCATTGGCGTTGCCGCGCTCATCGGCATCCGCGGATTCAGCGGTAGTTTTCGCGGAACGCTGGGCACGGAGGCTCGCTCGCTGATGGGCGGAGACCTGAACGCCCGCATCTTTGGCGCGCCCGCTCCCGATCAGTTGCAGAAAATTGCGGCCATCGAGAAAAGGATTCCCGGCAGCCGCTCAACATGGATCACAGAGACGGTCTCGATGGCCTCTGTACCGCCTGATCCGGTGCCGCTGCTGGTGAGCCTCAAGGCCGTCGATCCATCCGAGTATCCGTATTACGGCGCAGTGGAGCTTGCGCCGGCAATCCCCCTCGAGCAGGCTCTCACAGGCGATTCCGTAGTCGTCGCGGATGAGTTTCTTATCCGCATGAACGCGCACGTAGGCCAGACGCTGCGGCTCGGCGGCAAAAATTTTCGTATCGCGGCTGTGCTCAGGCAGGAGCCCGACCGCATGAGCGCAGGCGCCGGCATGGGGCCGCGTGTGATGATCTCGCGTGCGGGCCTTGACAGCACGCAACTGATCGCACCCGGAAGCCGCGAGAGCGAGCGGCTGCTTTTTAAGCTGCCGGCGAATCTGCCCGCCGGCACATCGCCGCAATCCCTGCGACATGATCTTGAAGCCGCATTGCCCGATGCGCAGGTGATGGACTATCGCGAGGGTAATCCTGCGCTGACAGACGGGCTCGATCGCGCCACGGCGATTCTTTCGCTCATCTGCCTGGTGGCGATGGTGCTCGGCGCAATCGGCGTGGCAATGGCCATGCACGCGCATCTTGAGCAGCGCATGGATATGCTCGCAATTCTCAAGGCGATGGGCGCAAACTCATCCGATCTGCTGCGCATCTTTCTGCTGCAAACGCTTGGGCTGGGGCTTGCCGGCGGACTGCTCGGCGCAGCCGCGGGCCTCGGCGTGATGGAAGTGCTGCCGGCAGTTTTTGGAAGGCTTCTGCCGGTGCGCACCGTACTCGCGTTCCCGTGGCGCTCCATTGGCGCAGGTCTTGGGACCGGCCTGCTGACGACGCTGCTCTTCTGTTTGCCTCCGCTGCTGGATGTGCGTGGCATACGGCCCGTGCTGGTGCTTCGGCGGCTCGTCGAGTCCAACGGCGAAGGCGCGGGAAACTGGTTCGCGCGGCTCTGGGAACGCCGCCTTCAGCTACTGCTTTCGCTGGCCGTCGTTGCGGCGCTTGGTGGAATCGCCTGGGCGCTATCGGATTCAGCCGTCGTTGGAAAATGGTTTGCCATAGGCTTGGCCGGAGTGCTTCTATTTCTGCTCGCGCTTGCGGCTGTGGCTTTGCGCACGCTGCGTTTTGTGCTGAATCGTGTGCGCCTGCGCCTGCCTTCGTTCCTGCGTCAGGGACTGGCAAATCTGTATCGTCCTGGCAATCAATCGGCAGCCGTGCTGGCCGCGCTCGGCACAGGTGTCATGCTGATTCTCGCGGTTTTTCTCATGCAGTCGTCCGTGCTGCGCGAGATCCGCGAAACCGTTTCGCCCAACCTGCCCAATGTTTTCCTCGTGGACATCACAACGGAAGAGGCGGATGCTTTCAAAACATTTTTCGATCGCCTGCCTGGAGTCACCGAGCCTGTCAACCTGGTGCCCGTGGTGCGCGGAGTGTTTATCTCAATCAACGGCACGCCGGTGGAACAACTGAGAGGGCAGCATTATCCGCCGCGCATGTTGGAAAATGCCGAGCTGAGCTGGGGCAATGCGCCGCTGACGGGAGACACCATTACACAAGGCAGGTGGTGGACAGATTCCGCCGCACAGGAGATTGCCGTTGGCGCGTGGGCTGCCCAGCGGCTGCATATCGGCATCGGCTCGAGCGTGGATTTGGCGACCGAGGTGAATGGAACGCACAGGCTGCGGGTTGCTGCAATCTATAAAGCCGACGGGCAGCACATCGGCGCGCGCATTCCATTCGTGCTGCCGCCTGCGCTGCTCAAGGGCGAGGCGGCTACATGGTACGGCGGCGCGCATGTCGATTTGCAGCAGGTTGCGAATGTGGAGCGCGCGCTTTTTGCTTCGTACCCGACAATATCGACAATTAACTTGGCCGACATCCTGGACCGCATCGAGGCTGTGGTCGATCAGATCACCTTCGTGATTCGCTTTCTCGCGGGCTTTTCCATCTTCGCGGGCCTGATGATTCTTGCCTCGTCGATCGCCAGCACGCGCTTTCGCAGGATGCGCGAGGCCGTGGTGCTCAAGACGCTGGGCGCCACGCGGATGCGGATTGTGCACACCTTCAGCGTGGAATTCAGCGTGCTCGGACTGCTTGCGGGGCTTGTGGGCGCAATCTTTGCCAACCTGCTGACCGAGCGGATTCTCCACCGGATGCAGATTGCATTCCAGGTGGAGTGGCTGGCCTTTGTTGTGGCGCTGATTGGCACCGCGATTCTGGCCACGGCCACAGGCTGGGTTGCGAGTTATCGCATCCTGGGCCTGCGGCCGCTTGAGGTGCTGCGCGAAGAGTAGTGCTTATAGCGGTTTTCCAGTTGCTGTGTAAGCGTCCAACCCTCCCCACTTGACAGTTGACCGGTGCCTGGGGCGGTGCTTACTCAGCTTGGCGAAGTGTCCAGCTAAAAATAGCTGGACGCTTCGTTTAAGCACCGGCTGGATGGCCTCGGGCTATTGAATCGAGGGTTTCTTGTCGTGTTTTCGCGGTGCGAGAAGCCGGTTTACTTCT
>JASHPD010000348.1 GCA_030038315.1 Acidobacteriaceae bacterium | reverse complement strand
CTGCTCAATCTGCATGGCGGCGGGTTTAATTCGGATTCGGGTTCTTATACGGAATCCATTCCGATTGCCGGCTATGCGAAGATGAAGGTCGTAGCGGTGCTGTATCGGCTTGCGCCTGAGCATCCGTTTCCCGCAGCCGTGGATGACTCCGTGGCTGTCTACAAAGACCTGCTGAAGACCTACAAGCCGGATCATATTGTGATCTACGGCACCTCCGCGGGTGCGATTCTCACCGCGGAAGTTGCCGTCAAGATTAAACAGCTTGGGCTTCCCGAGCCTGCGGCGCTTGGCATCTTCAGCGGTATGGGCGACTTTGCGCGTGCGGGCGATTCCGCCGCGATGTACGCACTGCGCGGGCTCTCCGGCCATCTCGATCCACCCACGCCAGGCGTGCATGATTCCGCCTACGTCGGCTCAACCGATCCGAAGGACCCGGTGCTCTCGCCCATCTATGCCGATCTGCGCGGTCTTCCGCCTACGCTCTTCATCACCAGCGGGCGCGACCTGCTGCTGAGCGGCACGGCAAACCTGCATCGCGCTTTTCTCCACGCGGGCGTGGATGCGCGTCTGGTTCTCTTCGACGCGCTGCCGCACGCCTTCTGGTACGATCTACGTTTGCCGGAGGCGATTGAAGCTAACCAGATGATGGCGGACTTCTTTGTGAAGGAAGTGGCCAGGTAAATCTTTCCCGAATCAAGAATTCGACCAAAACAGGAAGCCCCGCATCCGCATTTGCACGGATGCGGGGCTTTTCTGTTGAAGAAGATTTCCGCGCCGCATAGCGTGCAGGCAAGAGCAGGGAATTTGCCGTGATTGCGCAGACGCAGGGAAGGCCGCCCACAGACCGGAGAAAGGATGAGCGGCGGCATCAGCCGCTTACCGGGCGCCTGCGCGAGGTTGCGCTGCGGTATCAGAAGATTCTCCGGCAGAATCCGCGTCATGCGGAAGCGCTTGCCGGAATGAGCCTCATTGCGCTGGCCAGCCGGCAGAAAGAAGCCGCGCTCAACCTGGCAAAGGCCGCCGTCGCCGCGGCGCCGCGCATGGCGGCCGCGTGGATCGTCTTTGGCCAGACATTGCGCGCGACACATCACGCGAAGGAAGCGCGGCAGGCTTATGAGGCTGCGCTGCGTCTCGACGCGAAGAGCTCGCTGGCTCGTGTGGGTCTGGGCGAGTTAAAGATTGCCGAAGGCGAGCCTGAGGCCGCGCTTGCGGATTTTGAGGCTGCGCTTGCACGCGATCCCAATCTAATGGCTGCGCGCATGGGCCTTGGCCATGCGCTCGCCTGTCTTGATCGCTTTGCCGCGGCGCTCGCGCATTATGAGACGATCATTGCGCGCTATCCCTTGTTGCCGGAGGCGGAGTTTGCGGCGGGTTTCGCGCTGGTGCGCCTGGGCCGCGTGGAAGAAGCCGAGCGCCGCTATCGGCGAGCGATCTCGCTGCGGCCTGACTTTGCCGCGGCGTGGATGAATCTCGGTTGCCTGATGCGCGAACAGGGAAAGGATCTCTATGCCGAGGCCGCGTTATGCCGCGCCGCTGAGCTGCGGCCTGATCTTGTTCCCGCGTGGCTCAATCTTGCCCTGCTGATGCGCGAGCTGGGACGCATCGAAGAAGCGGAAGCGCATCTCAACCGGGCTTATGCTCTTGACCGGGAGCGCGTGGAGACGCATGTTGCGTGGACGCAGTTCTACGTGGCGCGCAAAGATCTCAAGACCGCGCAGGAGTGGCTTGAAAAGGCGCTGCAGCGCGAGCCGGAGAATCCGGAAGCGATGAACATGCGCGGGATTCTGCTGCATCATGAAGAGCGTTTCGCGGAGGCAGTGCGGGTTTTTGAGCGCGCCGAAGCTCTGGGCAGCAAACAGGCGGTCTCGAATCGCGGCAACTCGCTGCTTGAAGTGGGGCGCGTGCGCGAAGCGCTCGTTGCGCACCGGCGCGCCGTCGATCTCGATGCGCGGCACGCGGGCTCGCGCTACAATCTCGCGCTTACCCAGATTCGCTGCGGCGAATGGCTGGAAGGATGGAAGAATTACGAGGCGCGCTGGGGTTTCCGAGAGGTGCATCGCCAGCCGCGCATCTACAACCGCCCGCGCTGGCATGGCGAGCAGCTCCAGGGCAAGCGTATTCTTCTCCATGCAGAGCAGGGCCTCGGCGATGCCATCCAGTTCTGTCGCTACGCAGATCTTGTCTCCGCCCGTGGGGGCTTCCCCATCCTGCAGGTACACAGGCCCGTCGCGCGCCTCTTGCAATCCCTCGCCATCGTCCGCGCCGGCAAAGCTGAAATCGCCCTGCTCGGCGAAGCGCCGTCCGCCTTCGATTGGGAATGTCCGCTGATGAGCTTGCCCGCAGTCTTTGAGACGACGGTCGATACGGTGCCGTGGGATGAGCCTTATCTGGCAGCTGAAGTTCCAGACGACGAAGCGCGGGCGAGCGCTTTATTCCCCGATGGCGATTGCGGCTATCCGCGCGTGGGCATTGCCTGGGCGGGCAATCCACGCTATAAAGCTGACGCGAAGCGCTCGACAACGCTGACTACTTTGCTGCCGCTGCTCGAATCGTCCGGTATCGATTGGATTTCGCTGCAGAAGGGTGAAGCCGCGAAACAACTCGCGCTGCTTCCGCCGGAGGTTCGCATGGCGGATGGCGCAAGCGGAGACCGTGATCTTGCCGATGCGGCTGCGCTCATCGCGCGGCTCGATCTTGTAATCACGACCGACACTTCCATTGCACACTTGGCCGGCGCGATGGGCAAGCCTGTCTGGATCATGCTGCCGCACCTGAGCGATTGGCGCTGGATGCAGGAGATCGAGACCACGCCGTGGTATCGCAGCGCGCGGCTTTTCCGGCAGAGTAGTTCCAGCGACTGGGCCGGCGTGATGGAGCGCGTGCGCGCCGGCCTGCAAGCGCTGTGCGGCGGCTGGTGAATACGAGCCGGAGCGATCGCGCTTGTCCGGCCCGTTTGTTGCGAAGAGTGCGGAAATTACTTATCTACCCGGTAACGATAGGTAATGGAGAACATGGCATAGGTCAGCGGCGCGCCTTTGCCGGCCGCGGCCATCAGGCTGCCGGGAAAGTAGTGTGACCATGCGGAGTTAAAGACGATCGAGTCGTGAAGGGCATACTTGCCGGAGATATCGAAGCCGTCGCCGATGCTGTTGGTGGCGAAGCCGCCAGTTGGCGCGGCAGCTACGGTTCCGGCCGCACCGTTGTAGACACTGTCGTGGCGCGAGGCTACGCCGATGGCTTCGCCCTGGATCAGCAGCGTGAGGTTCTTCGTCGGCCCCAGATCGAGATTGACTCTCTGCTGCTTGATGTTCTGGAAGCCGAAGAGATCAAAGAAGCCGAAAGCGTTGTGGTTGCTCGGATATTGCTGGTCGTAGGTGGAGATGTGGTGAGGATTCGTGCGCGGATTGCCGCTGGCGTAATCGTACTCGCCGCCGAAGCGCGGCTGCCACGGGAGTTTGTTGAAGGTATAGTAGACCTTCTCGATGTCGGCGCCGGAGTGAATGGAATCGTTCGAGTAGCTGCCGCGCTGCAGGTTGCCCATGAGGTCGAAACCGAAGCTGTGCAGATTGCCGGTGCTCTCCGCTCCAAAAGTGGTTTCGGTCTCAGTGCCGTAGATGCCCTGCTGGCTCTTGACGCGGGGCAGCGCCCGGACGATCACGAAGGGCTGGAGCGTGGTGCCGTGCGGCATCCGCGAGCCGATGACGCCCCAGGCGCCGTGAAAGGTGAGACCGGCGCCGTGCTTGTCGAGCGATTCGGGAAAGATGGTCACCACCGAGGTGCTGAAGAGATCCACGCTGTCCTTGCCGCTCTTATCGGTGAAGTGGCCGAAGAAACCGTCCCAGGTGCGGCTGTTGTTGGCATAGTCGCTGATGCCGATAATGCGCTCGTCGCCATAGCGCATCTCGCGCCGTCCGGCGTAGATCTGCGCCGTCTCGCTGTGCACTTCCAGATAGCCCTGGCGCAGGTCGAAGTCATCGCGCATGTTCGACGCCACGTGCGCTGCCGGCAGGCCCAGCGCATGGGTGTCGATGAACTGCATGTAGGCGGTAAGCCGCCTGGCGGGCCTCACAGTCATGCCGCCCCAGACGCGCGTGAGCTCGTAGATTCGGTCGTTGCCGGAGATGTATTGGTACGAAGTCTGGTCCTCAGTACGCAGGCGAATCTGCATATCCAGCGTGAGCCACGAGGGAAAACCTTGAATGTGGAACTGCTGAACCTTGCCGCGCGTGCCGGGATAATCGATGTAGTTGCGGCCTACGGAAAAATTAGGCTCCTGCGCGCAAACATTCTGCCGCGCAAAGGGCAGAACGAAGATGGAAAGCGCAGCCAGTGCGACTGCGCGAAAAAAACGGGGGAGAGGATTGCGGTTTGTCATAGGCTTCCTTGAAAAAATTCGGCTCCTTTTTCGAAGACCGCGAAACATTCCGCATCCGTTGCGGCGCGCTGTCAACAGCTTTGCCCGGCCGGCGGATTGGTGAACGTATCGGCGTTCTCCTCGTCGTTGCGGTCCAGGCCGGCAAAGCCCTTTTCGATTGCGATCTTCAGTGTTCCGTTGAGGCTGCAATCTATGTCGGCGTAAATACCTGCCTGGTCCTCCTGATTCCATTCGCGCATCCGGCCGCCTGAGATCAGTACAGGGATGGTGCGCTCCTGGTAAAGCACACTGATTGCATCGGCCTGCAAAGCCGAAGCAAGAGCGCAATGGAGGCTGTGCAGCGGATCGGGATCAGAATGAATCGATTCGGGCACCCCGTTGCTTTTGAGCAAGCGCGCCAGTTCGGAACGGGCAACGCGCAGGCGCCTCGCTTTCTGTTCGCTGGAAATGTACTCGATTTTCGCGCGTTGTCTGCGGTTTGATGGCTTCTTCGCCGCGGACGCCGGACTCTTACGGCGAAAAACAGCGCCTATGCTGCCGCGCGTGCTGCATAAGAAATGCTTCCGGAGCGCAGAACGATGCCGCCAGCCTGCTGCTCGGCGTCCGGAGCGAGCACGAACTCTGAAAGTTCCTGGAACATCCGCTCGGAGAGATGGCTCAGTTCCTTGCACGCGGCGGATGAGTCTACGGCGGCAACGTCCGCGGCCGAAACCATCTCCAGAATGGAGTTAAGCGTCTGCTGCAACTCCTGCGTGGCGGAGGACTGTTCCGTAGTGGCGGTAGCAATCTGCGCGGTCATGGATTCCACGTTGGCCACCGCTCCACGGATGTTTTCCAGCGACTGCCGCGTGGCCGAGGCCAAAGCCGCGCCTTCATTCACGCACTCCTGCTCGCTGCGCGTCCGCTCCAGCGTTTTGGAGGTTTGCTCTGTCACCGCGGCCACCATGCCGTCAATCTCTTCCGTGGCCGCAGCGGTGCGTTCGGCCAGTCGCCGCACCTCGGCAGCCACAACAGCAAAGCCCTTGCCGTGCTCTCCGGCGCGCGCCGCTTCAATCGCCGCGTTGAGCGCCAGCAGGTTGGTCTGCCCGGCAATCTCGCGGATCAGCAGCGCAGCCTGGCCAATCTTCTCCGACTGCGTGGCCAGCGCCTCAATGCTTTCCGCCACGGCGGTGGAGCCGGCTGCGATCTGCTCCATCTTGGAGACGCTCGCCGTTACGGCCTCATCGCCCTGCCGCGCAAAGTTTGCCGCGCCGTTGGCCGCCTGCGAAACCGCCGCGGCATTCTCCGCAATCTGCTCGACGACCGAGGCCATTTCATTCACCGCCGCGGCAAACAGCTCCGCCTGCGAGCGCTGCGTGTGCGCATTTTCCGCCGTGTTCTGCGCCGTCGCGGCCAGCTCCACTGAGGCGGAAGCCACCTGTCCGGCAATCTGCCTCATGCCGCCCACAACGCGCGCCAGCCCATCTTTCATACGGTTCAGCGCGTCCAGCGCGTAGCCCAGCGAGTCGCTCGTATGCACTTCGAGCGACTCGCCCGAGAGATCGCGACTCGCCACCGCGTCAATCGCCTTCTGCGCCTGATGAATCCGTGCTCCAACCACGCGCACAATCACCAGCGCGCAGGCGATAGCCAGCAGAATGCCAAGCGCCAGCGCCGCCGATGAGAGCCAGATGGCGCGTTGCGCCCATTGTTGCTGCTCGCGCACCAGCGTGCCGGCGCGGCTCTGCGAGTAATTGCGAAAGTTGTCCAGCCCGTCGCGAATTCTTTTGCTGATCGAAACCGACTGCGTAAGCTCGTTCAGCACCTGGTCGTGGTGCCCGCCGTCTTCCATCTGGAACATCATGTTCAGCACGGCGTCGCCGGCCTTACAGGCATCATAGGCTTCGGCAAGCAGTTGTTTGCCCTCGGCTTCCGGCGTAATCGCATCGAGCTGCTCGTAGGTCGTCTCGAAATCCTGCGCCGCCAGATCGTAGCGGTGATGCGCATCGGCCGAAGGCTGTAGGAAAAATGCGCGCGAAGTGGCCTGCTGCCGCTGTTGCAGCATGACCAGGTGCTCGGCGAGCAAGGCACGCTTTGCGTCGATCTCCGCCTGCCGATTCAGGCGCTGCACACCCAGGCTTGTGCTGACTGCGAGAGCCCCGATCAACCCCGTGACAACCAGCAGGAGCCCGAATCCGAAGGAGATCAACTGCTGCATGCCAAGGCGCTTCAACATCGCTTCGTTCCACCCGTTCGCCGGTTCTTCCCAGGCAACCATTCCACATCCGTTGCGAAAAACGTGCCCCGGGAAGGCCGGAAATAAAATTGGCCTTACAACGACCGTCTATCGGCAGGAAAAGCGAAAGCTTAATCCCACGCCGGCGAAAGCAAACGCTATCGGAACTGTTTTTTTGAGAATGGTAGGCACGACTGGACTCGAACCAGCGACCTCTTCCGTGTCAAGGAAGCGCTCTAACCAACTGAGCTACGCGCCTGTGCGGGGCCTGCGGGGCCGCTCGAAAATGCAGCGGACTAGGCTGAAGTTCAGTTTATCAGCATCCGCGCTGTGTGGCCAGCGGTACCCCGGCGCGCCATGCGGCAATTATAAGATAAGGCAGGCCTGTTTCCCGCTTTTGCGATCGCCATGTCCGACCCCGTAGGCACATTTCCCAACCCGCTGCGCTCCGCGCCCAATCTGCTTACCCTGGCCCGCATCTGCCTGGCGCCGTTTCTCGTCATGGCGGTTCTCGACGGCCGCTTTCAGCTCGGCTTCGCGCTCTTTGTCGCCGCGGGACTTACGGATGCGTTCGACGGCCTGCTCGCGCGTTTGCTCAAGCAGCGCACCATGCTCGGCCAGTATCTTGACCCCGTTGCCGACAAGCTCCTGCTCAGCACGCTTTTTCTCGTGCTCACGCACGAGCGCCTGATCTCCTCCGCCATTACCGTCCTCGTCTTCGGCCGGGATCTGGCCATCCTCGTCGTAGCGGCGATTCTCTACGCTTCCATCGGCCGGCGCGAGTTCAAGCCCAGCCTGCTCGGCAAGGCCAACACGCTGGCGCAAATCACCGCTGTGGCCGCTGTATTGTTGCGGCAGGTAGACGCGGCAATGTGGGTGAGCCACCTGCGCGCAATCGCGCTCGACGCGACCATGGCGCTCACCATCCTCTCCGGCCTGCACTACGCATGGATCGCCAGCCGCCGCAGCGCGCACGCAAACGGAGCCGGCGCATAAACAGGACAGAAATGTAAACGGCGCGTCTCAGAAATCTTCTGGCGCCTCTTCGGTTTCGGCGCTCTCTTCAATCGCCATGTCGTGGAATTCTTCCGAATCGAAGACATCGCCGCACTCCAGGCACTCGACAAATTCCGTGTCTTCATGCCGGGAGACGACGCGAACCCTGGGGTGCTTGCAAGCGGTAGCCATAGTGCTCAGTGTCGTCAGATTGGCGTAGTTTGCCTTATGTTGCCTGCCGCGCGCAATCCCTCTTTCGCGGCCCGGCTTTCATTTTTATGATGCGCCGCCCGGCAACCGGAAACTCTCTGCCAGATCGAATCTTTTGGCCCGATTTTAAAGGATTTTCGCACTATTGCAAGCTGGATTTTTGATAAAAATCAGCGGTATCCGGCGCGTGGAACAAAGAAAAAGCGGCAGCCCGATTGGAGCTGCCGCTTCATCCCGATGTGGAAAGAGAATTTATTGCTTCGCCGCGGCCTCGGCGAGCTTCTGGAGCGCGGGCAGGCAGACGAACCGCACCAGCGCCGAGGGCTGCGCCGCGTCTTTCAGCACGGCCTCCTGCAGGTCGAGCCAGCCGGCTGGAGCGGGTGTGTGCGCATGGAGGTAGGCCAGGGAGTCGAGCCCCAACTGCGCCAGAGCCGCAAGCTGCCGCACGCGCGCGCCGGTATCGGAGAGCCGCGCCGAGCGCTCGGTCCACGCCTGCAGTTGCGGTGCCGCCTCCTGCCATCTTTCAAAGCGATGCTTCAGTGCCGCCGCAGCCGTGGCCGAGTGAGAATCGACAACCGCATCCACCTCCGCGGCGATCTCCTGCCGCGCCGGAGGATCGGCTACCGTCACGTCCACCAGGCGGTCGAGCGCCGTGTAGCCATCGGTGTGCTGGCCATCCTCGCGCTCGCCAAAGCTCACCGGCTCAAGAACTGAAGCAAATGTGTCGAGCGCTTCCGTGCAGGTCGAGCCCATCAGGTTGCGGCGCAGCCGCTCGACGCCCGTGATGTGCTCCAGGCCCACGTCTTCGAGCTCAAGCGATGCGATGCGCAGGCGGCGGTACATATCCGGCACGTCGCGGTCGCTCTGCGGAGACCAGAAGCGCTCGGCCACGGCCATGGTGCGCGGCCAGATGCGCGAGTCGCTCGTCTCCCAGTCGATCTGCTCGGCCCACATGCAGACCTCGCCGCCGAGAATCAGCTTCTGCTGGTCAGGTGTAAGCGTCGTATCGGCGGGAATCGGATCGGCGAGAAACATCTGCTCGCTGGTCTTCTGTCCATCGAGGTAATACGGCGCCGAAAGAATTCCCGTGTAGCCCTGCCGCGCGCCGGCGGAAAGCGACTCCACGCCGCGCCAACTCTGCACCATGATGTCTTTCGGCAGATCGGGGTTCAGGATCTCGTCCCAGCCCACCATTTTCTTGTGGTGCTTGGTGAGAATCTTCAGCAGCCGCTGGTTGAAGTAAGCCTGCAACTGCTGCTTGGTCGTGAATCCATGCTTCTGCATGAAGGCCTGAATCTTCGGATTCGACTTCCATCCCGCGCCTTCCACTTCATCGCCGCCGATGTGAAAGTAAGCATCGGGGAAGATTGCGCCCATCTCTCCTACCAGCGTGTCGATGAACTTGTAGGTCTTCTCGTTGGTCGGATCGAGCTCGGCCGTGGGGTCGGAATAAGCCAGGTGGGTGTGGTCCACCTTCCGTCCGTCGCCGATCTCCGGATAAGCCAGCACCCAGCTTGTGCTGTGGCCCGGCATGTCGAACTCCGGCACCACGCGAATGCCGCGCGCGCGGGCATAAGCCACGACCTCACGCATCTGATCCTGGGTGTAGAACTGACCGTTCGAAGCAAGCTCCGTCAGCTTGGGAAACTTCTTGCTCTCCGCGCGAAAGCCTTGATCGTCGCTCAGGTGCCAGTGGAAGACGTTGAGCTTGGCGATCGCCATGCCGTCCAGCGTGCGTTCAATCTGGCTTACTGGCTCATAGTGCCGCACCACGTCGATCATGAATCCGCGCCAGGGGAAGCGCGGCGCATCATCAATCGCCACAGCCGGCAGGCGGCAGGCGCCGTCGCGCATCTCGGCGAGCTGCAGGAACGTCTCAAGCCCGTGCATCGCGCCTACGTCTGTCGCAGCGGTGAGCGTCGCACCCGTGCTCGTCACGTTGAGCTTGTAGCTTTCATCCTCATCCACGCCCTGGACCTCTCCGCCGGGCCCGGCTACTTGCAGCGTAAGCGTCAGTGGATCGGAGGCCTGAGCGTAGTGCTGCGCATGGCGAATCCCGCCGCACTCGCGGTCCAGGCGAAACAGAAAACGATCCAATGCGTCATCGAGCCGCACATCGTGGTTGCCCGTAAAGCCTGCATGAAAGTGCTCGCCCAGCACCAGTTCGCCCTGGCCCATCTCCACCGAGCGCGGCCACGGCATCAGGTTCAGCTTCGCCGTCTCCTGCCCACATGCCGGCAGCACAATCGCCGTCGTCGCCACTGCCAACACCAGCGTTCCCTGCAAAACTCTGGACGCGCACACGCGCGCCGCGTTTCCTATCCTCATGACTCTACCCCTCGGAAAAGATGACCGCATTCATCCCTTGCATAGCCGAAGCGGAATGCTGTTGAAAACTGTTCCACGATCATATCTCGTGAAATCAGTCATGCCAACAAGCAAATTTTGAGCAAATCGGGTAAATTTGATTGAACACCGAAGCAGATTTCCCGTACACTTCGCCCGAGCCCCTTTGGAGACCCATGTCTGACGCCCTGACTCCCCGTTCCGAACAGATTCTCAAGCACCTGTTGCGCACGGGGACGGCCACCATTGAGGAGCTTTTAGCCGTTGCCGGCTCGTCTGCGCCCAGCATACGGCGCGACTTGGCGCGTCTCGAAAACCGTGGCCTCATCCGCCGCACCCACGGCGGAGCCACGCTTGTCGAGCCGCTGCTGTACGAGCCATTCCGCTTCGATTCCTCGTTTCTGGCCCGCGAGCAGCGCTTCGCCGCGGAAAAGCGCCGCATCGGCCTCGCCGGCGCCGAACTCGTCCAGGCCAATGAGACGATCGGCCTGACCGCCGGCACCACCACGACCTTTGTCGGCCGCAGCCTGCGCCATCGCGAGAACCTCAAAGTCATCACCAACGCCATCAACATCGGCATGGAGCTCTGCAACCAGCCCGGCATTCGCACCTTTCTCACCGGCGGCGTGGTGCCTTGGACGTGGTCCTTCTCGCTCACCGGCAACGCTGCGCTGACCTTCCTCAACGACGTTTATATGGACAAGCTCTTCGTCTCCATCACCGGCCTCGACGCCGAGCGCGGCGTCACCCAGCTTGAGCCGGAAGAGGCACTGGTCTTCCGCAAGATGATGAAGCAGTCCAAGCAGGTCATCGTCGTGACGGATTCGAGCAAGCTCGGCAAGGTCGGTCCGGCATTTCTCTGCCCGTTGAGCGAGATCCACACCCTGATCACCGACACCGGAGCCAGCACGCAGGCGCTCACACCCTTTGAAAAGATGGGCATAAAAGTTATCCTCGCCTGAAAAACAGATTCGGAAACGCGAGCCTGAAGCACAAATCGGAAACCGCCCTGCGACGGCATCCGGCAGGAAAAAGCAGGCCGAATCCGGCCATGATGGCGCGGTTGCGCCAAGCGATATTTCCGGCTGATTTTACAAAGTTGGCAAACAGCAGCAGAGGCTAAAAACCCGTATTTTCAACCGCTGCGTCTCCGGTACTACCGAAGTCGTGCCCTGTTACCAAGCGCATTCGCACAACGTTCAGACTTAGGTGCGTCATCTGCAGAATGGCATCTGCAGACAGAAGTCAAGCAGCTTGAGACAGGAACCTGCTTGTGCGTTTCCGCCGGAACAGGCGTCCAGGCCTCAAAATCTTTATCTCCTGGCCTTATTCTCCAGATACCTATTTTTGAGCAACATCAATGATTTGGCGACCATTTACCCCTTTAATTTGCATTAGCGTTGATCGTTTCCATAAAAATCGCTCAAATTCTTCTTGTCTTTTTCGAAAATTCATCCTATCGTCTTATCCACGAGATAAGGCCCTACTTTGGCTGCACTTGAATGCGGGAAATCGTCAGGAAACGCAAATCCTGTAAAGCGCAGCTCTCTTTCATCCGCATGGAGCCGGCTCCCCGGCCCAGCCACAACCGCATGGAACGGAATGTACAGGCGGACGAGGCGCATCAAGCTGTTGTGCAGCCCCGGCCCGGAACGGTTCCCAGGCAAAAGATCTCCCCCAAGCCGAAACATGGACTCACCTCCGGGCGCGCGTAAGCGCACACGGAGACGGAAACAAGAACTCCGGAAACAGAAACTCAAGGAGACGTGCAATGACACGATTCAAAATGAGGCAGATGACACACGCCTGCCGCTCGACGCTTTGTTGGCGGCCGATGCGGCAGATGGGAAGACGGAGCGGTGTGCTGCTCGGTCTTCTGCTCGCAGCGCTGCTTGTCGCGCCGCAGATGACCCGGGCCCAGGAGCTTACCGCTACCTTGGCCGGAACAGTGACCGATACCACCGGCGCGGTGATTCCCAACGCCACCGTCACCGTGACGCAGACCACCACCAAGGCGATTCGTACGGTACAGTCGGATGCAACAGGCAACTTTGTTGTAACCAACCTGCCGGCAAGCAACTATACGGTGACCGTCACCTCCACGGGCTTTCAGACCTTCGTAGCCGATAATGTGGTTCTGAACGTGGCCGAAAAACGCGGCCTCAACATCCAGCTCAAAGCCGGCGCAGCCAGCTCCACCGTTACCGTGCAGGCTACCGCTGTCACCGTCGATACGGAAACCAGCGCCCAGGCGGGCACTTTAACCGGTCAGCAGATCGACGGACTTGAGCTAGCGGGCCGCAACTTCCAGGAGCTCGTCACCCTCCAGCCCGGCGTGGTCAACCAGATGGGCGATGAAACCAGCCCATCCGACACCGGCATGAGCGTCAACGGCGCCCGCACCACCGCCAACAACTGGACCATCGACGGCGCCGACATCAACGATTCCGGCTCGAACGCCACCATCGTCAACGCGCCCAACGTCGATGCCATCCAGGAGTTCACTCTCCAGCGCGGCAACTACGACGCCGGTTACGGCCGTTCCGGCGGCGGCCAGGTTCTGGTAGCCACCAAGGCCGGCACCAACTCCTTCCATGGCGACGCCTACGAGTTCCTCCGCAACACAGCCCTCGACGCCAATGAGTGGTTCAGCAAGCGCTCTCAGATTGAAAACGACCAGCCGAACGAAGCCGCGGTGAATCACCACAACGTTTACGGCTTCACCATTGGCGGCCCGGTCTTCATTCCCAGGGTCTACAACACCGGCAAGACGAAGACCTTCTTCTTCTGGGCCGAGGAATGGCGCGACACCAGCACCCCCGGCGGCGATTCATTCCCAGCGGCCACGCAGGCCAATCTCAGTGGCATTGTTTCGGGCGACTTCACTAACGCGCCGGCCGGCTGCACCACCTACGATGCGTCCACCAACACCACCCAGATTTCACCTTCCTGCTATAGCGCGAACTCGCAGGTCTACCTGACCAACATCTTCGACAAGTACCCGGCGAACACCGCTCCCAACTACTACACCTTTGCCTACTCGGCGTTGCAAAACTATCGTGACGATATCGTCCGCGTCGATCAATACTTCTCGGACAAGGTCCACTTCTACGCCCGTTACCTCAACGACACCATGCCGTCGGATGATCCTGAAGGTCTCTGGGCCGGCTCCAATTACCCCAACCTGACCGACACTTCGTACAACTCGCCCGGCAAGAACGTGGTCGGCAACCTCACCTGGACCATCAACCCGAAGGTCGTCAACGAATTCGAGTTCGTCTGGGCCCAGGGCTCCATCGCCGCCAACATCAAGCCCGGCCAGTTCGCCACTTCGACAGCGGTCAACAGCGCGCTCACTGACCAGTGGACGCCCGATCCCTACGGCAAGGTTCCGGGCATCTCTATCGTCGGCGTTACCGGTTTCGCCCCCGGCTCTTCACCCTATAAGGAGCGCAACCTCGACCGCACCATTTTTGACAACCTTGCCTTCACCTTCGGCAAGCACACCCTTCGCGTCGGCTTCCAGACGCAGTGGATGGTCAAGACCGAGAACGCAGTCAATGGCGATCCTAGCTTCAGCTTCAACTCCTGGGGCGACTTCCTGGTGGGCAACGTGGCATCCTTCTCGCAGACCCTCCCGGACATGATTCCTGACCTGCACTTCACCAACAACGAAGCCTATGTGCAGGACGACTGGAAGATTTCGCACCGCCTGATGCTGAACCTCGGCGTGCGCTGGAGCCGTTTCCCGTCTCCTACGGATCTGAACAACATCCTGACCAACTTCGTTCCCAGCTACTACGCGCAGCAGTATGCTCCGCAGATCGACGGCGGCAATGCCAACACCGATTCCAACGCGGGCAACTTCGTCGCTGGCCAATCCATCAACGGCGTTGCGCTGGTTCCCGCCACATACACCAACGGCATGATCTTCCCCACTGGAGCCGCGTGCGCCAGGGCACAGTCCATCGCGCCCATGACCCAGTGCTCGCCGTGGGGCCGTTATGTCAATCCCAACTCCAACGCCAACTTCGCTCCGCGCATCGGCTTTGCTTACGACCTCTTCGGCACCGGCAAGACCGTCATCCGCGGCGGCTTTGGCATCTTCTATGATCGCCTGCTCGACGGCATCTGGGAGCAGAATGCCTTTGATGACCCGCCCATCGCGCAAACAACCACCATTAAGAATGCGCCCTTCGACAACATCACGGGGGGCTCGACTTCCGTGCCGCTGGGACCGAACGGCCTCACGATCACCGGAACTCCTGCCTTCAAAGTGCCTGACTACGCCAATTTCAACCTCTCGGTGCAGCACCAGCTCTTGCCCAGCACCGTGCTGGAAGTGGCCTATGTCGGCAACGTGGCCCGTCACCTGCTCGGCGAATTCGATATGAACCAGCCGACCGTTGCCTCGCGCCTCGTTACGAATGAGACCAACCCGGATTCGAGCGTCAACTACATCCGTCCCTATCTCGGCTATGCGCAAATCACTTCGCGCGCGCCGGTCTTCTCCAACAACTACAACTCATTCCAGATCAGCATCAACCACCACTCGCACGGCCTGCAGTTGGGACTGGCGTACACCTTCGCGAAAGACCTCACCACCAACTCGTCGGACCGCAGCAACGTGGCCACCGACACCTACAACTTCCACATGGACTACGGCCCGTCGTCCTATAACCAGCCGCAGACTTTCAGCGCCAACTACGTCTACGACCTGCCGTGGCTCCGCAATCAGCATGGCTTTGTGGGCAAGGTTGCCGGCGGATGGGAAGTCTCCGGTATCACCCAGTTCTGGTCCGGCACCTCGTTCTCGCTCGCTCAGCCGTTCGATCCGTGGGACCCCACCGGCATCAATGCTGGTATCGGCCTGAACGATGCGGGTATTGCCGCTCGCCCCGATCAGGTCGCTGCGGTGCACATGCCCAAGAGCGTCGGCGAGTGGTTCACTCCCTCCTCGTTTGCTCCGGCCAATGGCCACTTCGGCTCAGAGGGCAACGGAAGCCTGCTTGGTCCCGGTTATAACGACTTTGACCTGGCAGCCATCAAGAACGTCAGGTTCCTTGAGCGTTACAGCTTCCAGCTCCGCGGCGAGTTCTTCAACGCCTTCAACCATGAGAGCTTCAGTTCGGTGGACAGCAGCTTGGCCGATTCGTCATACTACGGCGGCAGCGGCTTCGGCACCGTTACCGGAGGCCACGATCCTCGCCGCATCCAGATCGGGGCCAAGCTCTACTTCTAACCCGGACTTGAAGTCCTCAACAGCAAAGGCTGGAGCAACCACTCCGGCCTTTGCCATTTGCACCGCAATGATGGCGCTGACGCACAAGAGGTAGGCCGGGAATAGGTAAGCCAAGGATGGGTAGGCCGGGGATTTATCCCCGGCAATCGATCCAGACAAATGACGCGGGGCTTTAGCCCCTGAGGGATGCTTTTCGCCTCAAACCGACGCTGAGTGCCTCTGCGCCATAATGGCGCAGAGGCACTCATTTTCGCTTGTCAATCCCGGGCGGCGAACAAAGAGACAAGCCAAAGAATCTGCACTTGCCTTTTCCTTATCCCTATTTTTTCTCCACGCCCGAATTCCCGCTCGCGCTCGGCGAAAGCACCTGCACCAGATGGTCGTCCTTGGCCGCGATCAGCGAGCTTGCCTTGGCAAACTCCGCTTTCGCCGCATCCTTCCGTCCCATCGCGCGAAAAAGCCGCGCCAGCCGCCAGTGCGCATCCACATCCTTTGGGTTCAGCCGGATCGCCGCTTCGAACTCGCGGATAGCATCCTCATTTCGCCCATGGTTGGCGTAATTCGTCGCCAGATCCCGCAGCGCCCGCTCATTGTTCGGCATCAGCTTTACCAGCTTCTCAAGCAGCGGCAGCGCATCGTCGGATTTCCCCATCTGCATCTCCGCGTCAGCCAGGTAGAGCATCGCCTGCAAGTGCCCCGGATCGTTCGCAAGCTCCTCCTGAAACTGCTCCGCAGCTTCCGGATACTGTCCCTTGGTCCACAGCAGGTAGCCCAGCCCGAAGTGCGCATTCGGCTGCTTTGGATTCGCCGCAATCGCCGCGCGAAACTCCCTCTGCGCTCCCAGCGGGTCCTGCATCGCATCCAGCGCTTCGCCCACCAGCATGTCCGTCTCGGCCGACTCGGCATTCAGCGCCACAATCCGATGAAACGTATCCAGCACGCATGGATACTCTTTGGCAAGCAGGCAGCTCTGCGCCAGCGTCTGCAACAGGTTCAGGTTCTGCGGATCGGCTTCAGCCGCGCGCTTCAAATAAGATGCAGCCGCCGCGTACTCCATCAACCCATAGTGCGACATGCCCACCAGCAGCGTAATCTTCTGGTCATTCGGATTCGCCTTCAACATCGGCTCGAACATCGCAATCGCTAGCCTGTAGTCGCCGTTCTTGAAGTAAACCAGCCCCAGATTCGGCCGCAATCCCGGCATCGCCGGCGTAATGGCCATCGCCTTGCGATACGCCGCAATCGCCTCCGCATAATGCTCCTGCCGCGCCTCAAGCTGCCCCACATGCGCATAGGCCACAGCGTCCCGCGGATGCTCCCCTGCGTATGTGCGCCAGATCGCTGCCGCCTCCGCATTGTGTCCCTGCTGCTCCAGCTCCGCAGCCTGCTGCCGCGGGTCGGTCTGCCCATGCGCAAGCGGAGCGGCAAAGAGCGCCATCAAAAGCAGCGAAAGTACCGGCCGAT
>JASHPD010000030.1 GCA_030038315.1 Acidobacteriaceae bacterium | reverse complement strand
ATCAGCGTGGACAAAAATACCGGCCTGCCGGATGGCTGCCACTTTGTCGATCGGCTGACGCGGCGCGAGATGAGCGTGAAGGCGCGCATTGTTGTTCTGGCTGCGGGTACGCTCGAAAGCACGCGGCTGCTGATGAATTCGAAACTTGCGAATTCGAGCGGCGTGATGGGCCACTACCTGATGGACCAGATTTACGGCGCGGGGATTAGCTGCTCGGTGCCTGAGGCGCGCGGCGGCAAATCGAAAGGAATCACGGGCGGCGGCGGGATTGTGCCGCGCTTCCGCAACCTTACCGACAAGTCCGGCAAGTTTCTGCGCGGCTATGCGCTGAATACCTGGAGCAGCAGCGGGGCGATGAGCGCGCGGAGCTTTCCGGCTTACGGCGCGGAGCTTGAAAAGAAGCTCGCCGAGTATTACGGCAGCGGCTTTACGCTCACCATCATGGGCGAGGTGCTGGGGCGCTACGAGAATCATGTGCGCATCGATCCGGACAAGACTGACGCGTGGGGGATTCCCGTGGTGCGCGTGGAGACAAGGTACACCGATAACGAGTTCAACATGGCGAAGGATGCAGTAGAGACGGCATCGGCCGCGGCAGAGGATGCGGGCTTTGAGGTGCTGAGCAAAAACGCGATGCCGAATCCGCCGGGGTACAGCATTCACGAGGTCGGAACCTGCCGCATGGGGGACGATCCGAAGACGAGCGTGCTGAACAAGTGGTGCCAGAGCCACGACTACAAAAATCTCTTTGTGGTGGATGGGGCGGGCTTTGTGAGCTCGGGCTGGCAGAATCCGACGATGACGATTCTCTCGCTCTCGATGCGCGCCAGCGAGCATCTGGCGGAAGAGCGAAAAAAGCTGAACCTCTGATTGCGGATTGCAGTTCCGTTTCGGTTTGCGCGCGCTCGAAAGGCGCGGCATTTTTACACACGCGGCGCCCGGCTCCGCTACTCTAGTCTCAGATGGCCCCCTCCAGTCCGACCACGCCGCTGCGCGGCCTTGAATGCTTTGCCTACCGCGATTTTCGCCGCTACCAGTTGGCGCGCGTGGCCGTGATTATCGGCGCGGAGGCGCAGGCGGTGGCCGTGGCATGGCAGGTCTACGCCATGACGCACAGCGCGCTCGACCTTGGCTACACCGGCCTCGCGCTCTTTCTGCCCGCGCTGCTTTTTCTTTTGCCCGCCGGGCATGTTGCCGATCGCTTCGACCGCCGGCATATCATCCTGGTCTGCTACGGATTGCAGGTTTTCTGCACGGGCGCGCTGCTGGCGATTACGCTGGCCGGCGTGCGCAATGTGCTGCCCATCTTCGCGGTGCTGTTTTTCATCGGCGCGGGGCGCGCGTTTTCCGGGCCGGCGGCTTCGGCGTTGATTCCGCACCTGGTGCCTGAGGAACAGATTGTCAACGCGATCACCTGGGGCAGCGCGATCTTTCAATTCGCCAACACGATCGGCCCGGCCGTCGGCGGCCTGCTTTATACGCTGCCGCTTGTGGCGCTCGTGCCGCGGCACTCCGGCGTGACGCACGCGCTGGCCGGAAGCGTATCCGGGGCGGGCATTGTGTACGTCTTCATGCTGTGCACGCTGCTCTGGTTTGAAGCGCTGATCGGCAGCCTGCATGTGCGCCCGGGGCGCATGGAGCATCGCGCGGCCTCGCTCAAGGTGATCTTCGCGGGCTTTCAATATGTGCGCAAAATGCCGATGCTGCTCGGCGCGTTTTCGCTGGATCTGTTTGCCGTGCTGCTGGGCGGGGCGGTGGCGCTGATGCCGATCTTTGCGAGCGAGGTGCTGCACACCGGGCCGCGCGGGCTGGGCCTGCTGCGCGCCGCGCCGGCTGTTGGAGCGATGGCGACCTCGCTCATTCTCGCGCGCTATCCGCTGCGGCGCCGCGCGGGGCACAGGCTGCTGTTTGCCGTTGCGGTCTTCGGCGCGGTGACGGTGGTCTTCGGGCTTTCGCGCTCGCTGTGGCTTTCGCTGGCGGCGCTGGCGCTGAGCGGCGCGGCGGATATGATCTCGGTGATCGTGCGCGGGTCGCTCCTGCAACTGGGCACGCCGCCGGAGATGCGCGGACGCGTGAGCGCGGTGAACTCGCTCTTTCTCGGCGCGTCGAATGAGCTGGGCGAGTTTGAAAGCGGCCTGACGGCGCACTGGTGGGGCGCGGTGCGCGCCGTGGTTTACGGCGGCATCGGCTCGATGATGGTGGCGGGGCTGTGGTCGGTGATGTTTCCCGGCCTGCGCCGCGTGGATGAGCTGAGCGTGGAGGCGCTGCGCGGCAAGAGCGCGGCGGTGGCGGAGTAAATTCGCTATTCTGAACTTCACGTTGCGTGTGTTGCGAGGTGTTTCCCCATGAACTGGAAAGCTGTCGTTTTTCCCCCGCTTGTTGTGCTGCTGATTGGCGGGATTTATCTCTTCTATGTCTTCAAGCAGCGCAGCGAGCCGGGCGTGCAGCAGAAGCAGGCGCAGCAGCATGTGAACCCGGACGATCTTGCCGTGGTGCGGTTGATGTATCCGGCGCACTTTGAGGACGTGGAGGAGCTGGCCGGCAAGAGCGTGTGGATGAAGAATGGCTACTCGATGCCGTACTACCCGTATGCCGGTGGGCGCGTGAATTTTGCGAAACAAGCCGGCCAGCTTGCGCCGGCTGAGCGGCTGGATGTAAAGAAGGCCATCAAGGCTGTTGCGCCCGCGAGCGTTGACGACAAGATTGAGCACGGCGCGCGCCAGGCGATGCTGGTCTTTGCGTTTCCCGGCGGCACGGAGTTGTACGCGACGCCCACGGGCTTCGAGCAGGGCGAGCAGGAGACATATTACTGCGACATGCTGTACTTCTACGACGATCCGCACGGCATCTACAGCAACTGGCCGAAGGAGATGTGGGCCGCGGTGGACGCGCACCAGCCGAAGATCGGCATGAATGAGCTGCAGATGAGCCTGGCGCTGGGCATGAACATCCAGACTGACAGCCAGGATGTGGGCAACCGCACGGTGACTTACGACGTGAACGGCAAAAAGACGAACGTCACGTTTGTGAATGACAAGGCGACGACGATTCAGGCGCAGTGAGGAATGCTTTTCGTCCTGTAGTGGGCTAGTTTGAAAAAGACTTGCCTCAGGGGCTAAAGCCCCATCGAAATTTTCTGCACTTATGGCACGGCTGAAGCCGTGCCCTTTCAAAGCAAGTTCAAACTGACCCATGCCTTCCGTCCGCTGCTGGGCGCGACCGTGCTATGCTGGCTGCTCTCCCCCCAACTTAACTTTTCGAGGGCCGGAAATGTCAGTGAATAACTTTACGTACAGCGGGAATGGTCTTGCTCTGACGGAACAGTTTGAGGGGCTCCGTCTTTCCGCCTACCAGGATCAGGGCGGCGTCTGGACGATCGGCTATGGCCACACCGGAGCGGATGTTCAACCGGGGCTCACGATCACGCTTGCGCAGGCGCAGGCGCTGCTGGCGAGCGATGTCGCCGCTTCCGCAACCTTTGTTAACCAGGCTGTGACGGTGGCGCTGGTGCAGGACGAATTCGACGCGCTCGTGGATTTCGTTTTTAATCTCGGGTGCGGCAAATTTGCCGGATCGACCCTTCTGCGGGATCTGAACGCGGGCAATTTCGCGGCTGCCGCGGGACAGTTTGACCTCTGGGACCACGTGAACGGACAGGTTGTGGCGGGGCTGCTGCGCCGCCGCCAGGCTGAGGAGGCTCTCTTTACGGAGCAGCCGGCGGCTAACGGTACTGCCAGCGCCTGAAATTCACGCATGTCCGGGAAAAACTGCGCGCCGATTCGCCTACCGCTTTAGCAGATCGATGGGTTGGGTGAAGTCGGTCACGCGGATGTGCCTGGCGAGCGACGGATGCCGGCGCTCTAAGGCGACGAACATCTCCCAGGCCACGCGGCGATAGCTGAAGTGGCCGGCCGGCGCGGAGCGCAGCTCGGAGAT
>JASHPD010000347.1 GCA_030038315.1 Acidobacteriaceae bacterium | reverse complement strand
TCAGCGCGCTCATCAAGGCGGGCTATGAAACATTGACCGAAGCCGGCTACCAGCCCGAGAGCGCCTACTTCGAAGTCCTCCACGAGCTCAAGCTCATCGTCGATCTCATCTACCGCGGCGGCCTCGAATACATGCGCTACTCCATCAGCGACACCGCTGAATGGGGCGACTACGTCAGCGGCCCGCGCGTCATCAACGCCGAAAGCAAGAAGGCCATGAAGGCCATCCTCACTGAAATCCAGAACGGCGAATTCGCCAAGCGCTTCCTCGCCGACCAGAACTCCGGCCGCAAGGAATTCCAGGCCTTCCGCGAAGCCGAAGCCAAACACCCCATCGAGATCGTCGGCAAAAAACTCCGCGCCTCGATGCCCTTCCTAGACCCCGTAACCGTCGAAGAAGTCTCCAAAACACGCTAACAGGACACGCTAAACCGATTTTGCAATCTCAAAACCTCGAAGGGCCTGCGGATGAAATGCTGTAGGCCCTCGTTTTTCCCCGCATCAGGCTCACCATTTACGCCCGATGCAATCTCAATAAGCGGTAAATCTTTCTTCGCCGCCCTATTCTTTACACCGCGAATCGTGTATGTTTCCATACTCAAGCAGTTCTCGCATCTAACCCAAACAGGATAGTGCGTTAATTGAAATTTTGTATTGTGTCAGGGCACGACTGGTAGGCCGGGGATTTATCCCCGACAATCAAAGCCGCAAAGTCCTTAGGGCTTTAGCCCCTGTTTCCAAACTGATCCACAAACCAAAACAGCAGCTAACCATTTCGAACCGTCGTACGTATCTAACTTTTGAGAGTGCTTCCCCCCACAGCCAATCCGACCGCACCGCCCACGCCCGTCGAGCAAATCGCCGCCGCGCTGGACCGTCTCGCCCCGCTCACCGGCCTCACGCTCGAAGAGCGCCTCTGGCTCGCGCGCCACGGCGAAGAGCGAGTCGCCCAGCCCGGCGAAGTCCTCTTTGAAGCCGGCTCGACCGCCGACCGCATGGTCCTCATCCTCAAAGGCGACATCCACGTCTACCGCCAGCAGGGCGGCCCGGTCTCATTCTTCATCGGCCGCACCCATCCCCTCACCGGCGTGCTTCCCTTCTCGCGCATGAAGACCTACGGCGGCCAGGGCGTAGCCGTCACGCGCATCTGGGCGCTGATGATCCACAAATCGCTCTTCCCCGAAATGCTCACAGCCATCCCCTCGATGGGCCAGCGCGCCGTCTCCGTCATGCTCGACCGCGTCCGCGAAGTCACCCGCATCGAGCAGCAGGCCGAAAAACTCACCGCACTCGGCAAGCTCGCCGGCAACCTCGCTCACGAGCTCAATAACCCGGCCTCAGCCGCCCAGCGCGCCGCCGCCGGCCTCGTCACCGAACTGCGCGACAATCGCCAGAACCGCTTCCGCCTCGTCAACCTGAACCTCAGCATGGACCAGGTCCGCCGCGTCGAAGCCTGGGAGCAGCGCATCCTGAACCGCACTCCCGAACAAATCGCCGAAAGCATTCCCGACGCCCTCGCGCACGAAGAAGCCATCCGCGCCTGGCTCATCGCCCTGCCCTGCGATACCGCCTGGGAAGTCGCCCCGCAACTGGCCGAGCAGGGCGCAACGATTGCGGACCTTGAAGAGCTCACCACCGTTCTCTCGCCCGAAGCAACCTCCGTCACGCTGCAATACCTCGTGCGCTACATCCGCTCCACGCGCTCCGTCGATACGCTCATCCACTCCACCGCGCGCATCTTCGACCTCATCAGCGCCATCAAGGACTACTCCAACATGGACCGCGCCCCCATTCAGGAGGTCGATGTCCCCGCCGCGCTCGACACCACCGTGCAGATGCTCCAGTCCCGCATGGACGGCATCTCTGTCCTCCGCGAATACGAGTCCAGCCTCCCCTGCATCAGCGCCTACAGCGGCGAGCTCAATCAAGTCTGGATGGCCCTCATCGAAAACGCTCTCGAAGCCATGCAGGGCGCCTGTCAACCGGGCCAGGCCTGTCTACGCCTCGTCTGCAAAATGGAAGGCGATCTCCTGCTCGTGGAAATCCACGACAACGGCCGCGGCATCCCGCCCGAGTTAACCGACCGCATCTTCGAGCCCTTCTTCACCACCAAAGCGCCCGGTCAGGGCCTTGGCCTCGGCCTCGACACCGCCATGCGCATCATCCACATGCACCGCGGCATCCTCACCGCAAAATCCGATCACAGCGACACCTGCTTCCGCGTCCGCCTGCCGTTAGAGCAGTTCCAGGCATATTAAAGAGGAATTCCGGTGGCAGGTCTGTTTGAACCTGTTTTGAAGGGGCACGGCTGGTAGGCCGGGGATTTATCCCCGGCAATCAAAGCCGCAAAAAGCTCCGGGGCTTTAGCCCCTGAGGGATGCTTTTCAAACGGATACACTACCGAAATTCCGCACTGAACTACATTTACTAACTTGCTGTCGCGCAGCGTGCTAACTCGCTAAGCCTGTAGAACCCGGCATTCCAGAAGGAAAAACCTCAATAAACGCCCGGAATCAGCCGTTTCGTGTTCCGGCAATACTCTTCGTAGTCGTCCCCGAACGCCATGCGCAGCGCCTTCTCTTCCACGTGAATGCGATACAGCAGAGCCAGCGTCGGCGGCACAAGGATCACGGCAAAGCACGCCCACGTCCGCGCATGAAGCGCACAAGCCAGCAGAATCAGTTCCAGCCCAAAGTAGGAAGGATGCCGCACCAGCCCATACAGCCCGCCGCGCTGCAACCTCTGCCCCTCGCGCATCGCCACATTCGTACTGAAGGCCCTGCCCAGCGTAACAATGGCAACCGCGCGAACCGCCAGCCCAACAACCAGGACTCCAACCGCCGCCGGCAGCAGCCAACTGGAGCTCCCCGGCATATCCACCGGAAAAATCTTATGCAGCCGCGCATCCACCTGGAACGACGCAATAATCACAACCCAGAGAAGGATCTGCGTTCCGCCATCCAGTATCTTGCCCTTGCCCCGCCACGTCTGCGTAAGCAGAACGATAAGGATTTCCCCCGCAACCCACACTTTCGTCAGCACATCAAACCAGAACGCAAAATTCCTCATCATCCCGCCCCGTCTCCCGGTCCCACCCGGAATAGTTTTAAGCGCAATTATGGCGCTGACGTACAAGAGGCAGGCCGGAGATTTATTCTCCGGCATCGCGACTTGGTAGGCCGGGGATTTATCCCCGGCAATCAATCCAGCAAAAAATGAGTCGGGGCTTTAGCCCCTGAGGTATGCTTTTCGCCTCAAACCGCCGCATTGTGCATCAGCGCCATAATAGCGGTTTTAAGAGATTGCCCCACGCCCTGGCTCGATCATAAATAGAAGAACGCGCCAAACGGTCAGCCAAAAAGCAATTACAAGTATCCTCACCGAACGAACCGTGCTAATCTCCCACTGTCCTCTCTCAGCAGCCTGCACTTGGAGCCAAAACCATGCCGAGCAACACCCGCGCATCCAATCTAGGCATTTACATCTACGCCGCCGGAGCCATCTTTCTCGGCCTTCTAGGTCTGGTCTCGGGCGACTTCGCCGCCACATGGCAGCACGTAACCCTCACCGGCTCCACCCACACGCTGCTCGCCTATCTCGCCGCCATCCTCGAGCTAGCCGCCGGACTAGCCCTTTTATGGCCTCGAACAGCCCGCGCCGGAGCCCTCGCGCTTACTATCCTCTTCGCCATCTTCACGCTCGTCTGGATTTCCACCTACCTCGAAAACCTGAGCCACTTCGACCCGCTCGGCAACGTCTTTGAAGAATTCTCCCTCACCGTCGCCGGAGCAGTGCTTTTCGCATCATTCTCACCCGCCGGCTCATTCTTCTCGCGCCACCAGTCCGGCCTCGCGCGCCTCTACGCCCTCTCCGCAATCTCCTTCGGCATCGGCCACATTTACTACTTTCCCGGCATACTGAGCTGGATTCCCCGCTGGCTCCCGCCGTCCCAAATCTTCTGGGAATACGTCACCACCATCGGCTTTTTCCTCGCGGCCCTTGCCATCCTCACCGGCATCCTGGCCCCAATCGCCTCGCGCCTCATCACCGCCGAAATCCTCATCTTCGAAATCCTCATCTGGATTCCCAAGCTCATCGCCGGCCCGCGCGACCACACCAACTGGGCCGGCAACGCCATCAGCATCACCCTCACCGGCGCAGCATGGGCCATTTCAGACTCCATCTGCCGGTCTTCCATACCAGCGCCCTCCCACGCAGAACCCGTCCCAATCAACACCCCCGCCTGACGGGAAGTGGTGCAGCTTGAAATCACTCGGCAGGAAAATGGGCACCTGCAGAAGGTCAAGAGGCTGTTCCATTTTCGGATGCCGGGTGCTCTATCCTTCCCCGCCTTTTGCGAAAAGGAGAGATATCGACGGCCTTTACTTCTTATGGCTTTTGCCGTTTATCGATCAATCCCCTGTCTCTCTGTCCCTTTTTAGCTGGTCCTGGGTCCTGTCAGCCCTCTCCACCCACAAATCTCGCAACCCTTTTCTCTTCAATGCAAATTTCTCCCCGAATTTTGTAAGGTATTTCTGCGGTTTCTCCACAATAGTAGTACACCCTCAACAAAGGCCCGGCTGCTACCAGAACCGAGCCTTTCGCATGAGAGCCGCTATGATGGCGCTGAGGCACGATGAGTATGCCCGGGATTTATTCCTTAAGAAAAAGCGCACCGCACAAAACTTCAAAAGGCCATAAAAAGGAGACCTGTTCTACCCTACTTGGCGCGCGCAATAAACCGCAACCTTACATAATCTGCCACCCAGTTTCCGTCCTCGTCGCGTAACGCTGGCTCCAGAAGCGCACAGGCTTCGTTCACCACAGTCTCGCGCAGCGTCTCCGGCAGGACTTCCAGAACTCCACGCCGGAAGGTGCGTAACCATGCGGCCATACCGCCCTCGCCCAGCGGAGTAGGCCGCGGAATCAACTCAATGCGTTCTACTTTGAAGCCATGATGCGTGAGCCGTCGTCCATACACCTCGGGCGTGGCGTAGTAGTTCACTCCGTCTTCGGCATCTGCATAGCCATGTCGCGCAAGCACGGCCATCAGTGCCACACGAATCGCCGCAATGTTGCCTTGGCCGCCCATCTCCGCTACAAAACGCCCTTCAGGACGGAGCACGCGACGTACTTCCGTCATCATTGCATCCTGATTCCGCACCCAGTGCAGCGCGGCATTTGAAAAGACCGCATCGAAGCTCGCATCGGAGTAAGGAAGTAACTCAGCGTATGCGTGATCTACGGTGATTCCGTGCAAGCGAGCAGCGGCAATCATCTCAACTGAAGCATCCACGCCGGTAACCACGGCTCCCGCAGCCGCAAGCCGCGCCGTAAGCTGTCCATCGCCGCAGCCTAGATCTAGAATTCGCTCGCCTTGCTGCGGTGCAAGCCACTCCACCACGCCGCCTGCAAGCTGATGCACAAACGCGCCAACGCGCCCATACTCTCCGGCAACCCACCTCTGCGTCATGCAAAGCTCCTTCATCCTTAGTCTCAAGTCTGATCAGGATATTCGGCAAAGTTATTCTATTTTGAAGATTAATAACCAATCCTTATGAAGTGATTCAACAAGCCTCGCCGATATTAAAGTCGGATCAGCACACTTTCCCCGCGCAGGCCGAGCCGCCTACAATGGTGCAAGAGATTTTATTCAAGGGGATGAAGCCATGCCGCTTTCCGGAGAAGCAATTCGCTTGATGAATTATATTGACGACGTTTCAGTGACGTTGCGGCGGGTTCTGGCCTTCATTCCGTCGCTCTCGCCGGAGGAGCGCCTGCGCGTTTACAACCACTTGCGTGCTGCCAAGCCCAGTCTTAACGATGTGGCCCAGGCTCTTGAAGCCGAATAATTGACCACTGTCGCCATCATCGGAGCCGGGCCACTAGGCCGTTGGCTCGCTCTTGCCGCAGCGCGTGCTGGTTATCATGTCTTACTTGAAGACGTAATGCCGGCAAAGCTCTCGCTGATTTCGCGCGCAGCGACGCAGGAGTCGCTTGAATCTGTCAAGTTTGTCTCGAATGTTGAGGACGCCGTGCGCCATGCGGACCTCGCCATCGATTGCATTCCCGATGAGCTTGAGTCCAAACTCGAAATTCTCTGGCTGCTTGACCGCATGGCCCCGCCGAAGATGGTCATTGCCACGCCAACGACGCATCTTTCCATTGTCGATCTTGCCTCCTGCACCTATCGTCCCGACCGATGCGTGGCACTCGCCATCGATCCGCGCGCATTTATGGCACGCACCGTAGATACCATTGAAATTCGCACCACACAGATAACGCTGCCGGAGGCTGCCACATTGATATCGGAGTTCTGGCAACGGCTGGGCCTTGCGCCGCGCATAGAGGTCGCGGCGGAGCAGATTTAGCTCGCCCGCGCCAGCGTCTCTTCATAAAACTTCACATATTGTGGCACAACGAGTGTGGAGCAGAAGCGCGTCTGCGCTGTCCGTCGCGCAGCATCGCGCATCGCATGGTGTCGCTCGTCATCATGCAGCAGGGCAATCACACTTGCGGCCATCGCGTTCACATTCCCCACGTCGAAGAGCATTCCGTTGACGCCGTCCTCAATTAACTCCGGCACGCCGCCCACGCGCGTGGCAATCGTGGGCACCTTGCAGGCCATTGCCTCCAGCGCGGCCAGCCCAAAGGATTCCATCTCGCTCGGCATCAACATCAGGTCAGCCAGCGGCAGCAATCTGTGAACGCGCTCCTGCTTGCCCAGAAAATGAATGCGGCCCTGAATGCCAAGGTCATGCGCCAGCCACTCCGCTGCGGAGCGGTCCGGCCCATCGCCCACCAGCACAAGCCGCGCAGGCAACTCACGCGTGACCTTCGCGAAGACCTTCACCGCGTCTATCACGCGCTTCACAGGCCGAAAGTTCGAAAGGTGCATCAGAATGAATTCATCCGGCTCGGCCAGACGCTTTCGCGCCTCTTCGCGTTTTGTGGCTTCGCGCATCGGCTCATACAAATTGCAGTTCACAAAATTCGGAATCACGTTGATCTCACGCGTCACGCCAAAGTCGGCATGAGTCTTCGCCTTGAGGTACGCGGAGATGCTCGTCACCCCGTCGCTCTCATCAATCGAGTAGCGCGTAATCGGCAGATAGCTGCGGTCGAGTCCCACAAGCGTAATGTCAGTGCCGTGCAGCGTGGTTACAAACGGCAGCTTGTGCCCGCGCCCCGCAAGCATCTGCCTCGCCAGCAGCGCGCTCACTGAATGCGGAATCGCATAATGCACATGCAGCAGATCGAGATTATAAAACTCGGCTACTTCCGCCATACGCGAGGCCAGCGCAAGATCGTAAGGAGGAAACTCGAAAAGCGGATAATTTGAAACCGGCACCTCGTGATAAAAAATGCCGTCATCGCGCCCTGTGAGCCGAAAAGGTTGCGAGTAGGAGATGAAGTGAATCTCATGGCCCAGCGCGGCTAATTCGATGCCAAGCTCCGTGGCTACAACTCCCGAGCCGCCGTAAGTGGGGTAGCAGGTAATGCCGATGCGCATTCAGTTCAACTTTCCGTAAGAGGCCGCTGGGAATTGGACGGCCTGGCACAGCGCGAAGATGCAGAACTCCTGTTAATTGTTAGCAAGCTCAGAAAAGGAGATCAACTTGAGATTCGGAATATCCCGCAAAGCCGCCAACGCTTCGCGTTCGACCGCACGCGAAGCCAGCAGCCGCGTGTTGGCGCGTGCAAGATCGGCATCGTTATACCCCGGATGCGCAACAAGCTCGAAGACTACATTTTCGCTCGCCGGAATCGCTGCAACAATCGAACGAACCGTTGCTGCATCAAGCGTACCCGTAGCCAGCACGCCAAGTGCGCCTGCTGTCGTTGTAAAACCCTCCTCGGCCACAATGCGATGGAATTGCGCAGCCAGTAGACGAAGCAGCCGCACCTGCGCGCGCCGTGCAAATGGTGCATTGGGTGTAGCACGGATTGACCACGCCGGCTCAAAGGGGTTACGCACCACGCGAATGCCACATGATCGTGCCGCGCGCAGCACGGGACGCAGTACACGGGGAAATATGTGCGTATGCTTGTGCGTGTCAATGTGCGTCAGGCGCACGCCACACTGCTGTAAAGCCGCGATTTGTTCGTGCGCTTCCTGTTCAATTTCTTCGGTTCGAATGTTTCCTGAGAGCATCTTTCTGAGAAAGCCGCCAAGAGTAGAGACAAAGTTGCCATCTGACGCTAGTGTTTCAACGTTGCGCGAGATTGGTTTCCCATCCACTAGCACAACATGGCAGCCCACCCCGAGCGACGGAGTGCTTCGCGCAATCTCGGTGGCTTCATCTGTGGCAGCAGCATGAGCCATCAGCGTAGCGCTGGTGAGCACACCAGCCTGGTGCAATTCTGCAATCGCGCGATTGACGCCGCCGGTCAGACCGAAGTCATCCGCGTTCACAATCAAACGGGTCACTGTGTGAGTGTAGCAAGTGCAATCGATGGTAGGATGGAAGGAGGCCGGCTCACTGCCATCAAGCGGCCTTCCCTCCGAGTGCGGGCGGTTAGCTCAGCAGGTTAGAGCACTTGCCTTACAAGCAAGGGGTCCGGGGTTCGAGTCCCTGACCGCCCACCAAAGAAAATTCGCATCGTAATCATAATCAGATACTTATGTTCAAATTATTGATTACGTTTTGGATAACTTGATTTCCATGATTTCTATACATTCCATACTTTCTATCTTGGCCCCTGTGTCCCCGCAAAATGTCGTACAACAATGGACGTGTTGTACAAACATTTTCCCTGCCTTCAACTTGCTTTCGACCATTCGGTGAGCCACTTCTTTCACTCCGCACTTCCGCTCGAACGATCTTCCCCAAGCTCAAGTTTGGATGAAAAAAGCTCTAGTGTCCCGTCTCAGAAGTTCATGGAATAAGTCTCGCGATGCCGAGCGGGGCCAAGGATTACATTTCAAGAACTTACTCTTCAATCCGCTCCCAGACTTATTCAATTTATTTCAGAGATAGGACACTAGCCCTAGCCCAGCATCTCGTAGAAGTTCTGCAACACCGTGAATGCCTCGCCAATCGAAAGGTTGAGCTGACACTCTTCGGCGAGTGCCTGAAATGGCTTCTCCCATGTGGCATGGCGACGGCTCAAGAGAGGTAGGAAGCTCATGTGTTCCTCTCCGCTCAAACGTCCGCCGTAGCGCAGTCTTGCAAGTAGAACTCATCTCATAAACATTTTCGGTGCCGAAATCTGCGAAACTGGGAGTGCTCAAGGCATTTCCGCGGACTTCGATGGCCGGCCGTTGGGAACTGACAGACGAACAGTGGGAGTTGGTGGAACCGGTGCTGCGCCCATCGCGGCGCGGGGATAATCGCGGCCGCCCGTGGCACGACACGCGCGCGGTGTTGAAC
>JASHPD010000346.1 GCA_030038315.1 Acidobacteriaceae bacterium | reverse complement strand
CGTATGTGCGGCGGACCGGGTCCAGTTCGGGCGAGAGCGATTTCACGGTCTTTGCGATTAATTGAGCGCACCTGGGCTGCCCGGTGCGGTGGTTCAAGGAGTCGCAACTGTTTATGTGCCCTTGCCACGGCGGCGTTTACTATGCCGATGGCAGCCGCGCCTCGGGCCCGCCGGAGCGCGGGCTGTTTACCTACGATCTGAAGATCGAGGGTGGCAACTTGATGATCGATGCGGGGCAGTTGCCGACGCTGAGCAATCGCGCTTCGGCGGATGGGCCCTGCTCGGGCGGCAAGTGGCCCGAGGGACGCGCCGAAGAGGCGCTGGCGCAGATTGTGAAGACGATTGCGCCGTATAAGCCGAATCAGAGCTGAAAGGCTTCGAGATTCAATCGGGCGAAATTCGCTTGCACAGCGACGGAAGCGCAGAGGAACTAAGGGATGGCCTGGTACAAACGAACCTACGATTGGCTGGAGAAGCGGCTGCAGCTTGAAGCGCCGGTCAAGGACGCGGTGATGCACCCGGTGCCGCGCAGTACGGCGAGCTGGTGGTATGTTTTCGGCTCGGCGAGCTTGACGCTGCTGATTTTGCAGGTTGTCACGGGCATTCTGCTGGGGCTGGTCTATGCGCCTTCGGCGGCGCACGCGTGGGATTCGCTGCAGGTGCTGAATCACCAGTTGCCGCTGGGGTGGTTCCTGCGCGCGATGCACGGGTGGGGATCGAACTTCATGGTCGCCGTCGTGCTCATCCACATGGCGCAGGTGTTTTTGTTCGGCGGCTATAAATATCCACGCGAGCTGACCTGGACGCTGGGCGTTTTCATGCTGCTGATGACGCTGGGCATGGCGTTTACAGGCCAGGTGCTGCGCTTCGATCAGGACGCATACTGGGGTCTGGGCATCGGCGCTTCCATCATGGGGCGCGTGCCGTTTGTCGGCGGCGGGCTGGTGCATCTGCTGCTTGGCGGTCCAATCATCAACGGCGCTACGTTGACGCGGTTCTTTGCGCTGCATGTGTTTATTATTCCGGGCGCGCTGCTGGCATTTACCGCGCTGCACGTCTGGATGGTGCTCAAGCTCGGCATCAACGAGTGGCCGATGCCGGGGCGCATTGTCCGGCGCGAGACGTACATTCGCGAATACAACGAGCTGACGCACAAGGACGGTATTGCCTTTGTTCCCGGTGCGGTCTGGAAGGATCTGGTCTTCTCGGCGGCGATTTTGTTTGCGGTTGCGGCTTGCGCGGCGATCTTCGGGCCGTTCGGGCCAAAGGGCGTTCCCGATCCGACGATTATCAACACGGTTCCGAAGCCGGATTTCTTCTTCCTGTGGCTGTATAGCGTGCTTTCGTTCCTGCCGCCGGCAATGGAGACTCCGTTCCTGCTGATCGTTCCACCGATTGCGATTGCGATCCTGATTGCGCTGCCGTTTGTGGCGGGCATTGGCGAGAAAAGCTGGTGGCGCAGGCCGGTCGCCGTTTTCACGGTAATGTTCCTGGCGATCTGTTTTGGCGTGCTGACGCATCTTGCCACGTACACGCCGTGGAGCCCGGAGATGACGGCGTGGAGCGGTGCGCCGGTTCCGGTGAAGCTGCTGCAGAACCGTACGCCGCTCGAACGGCAGGGCGCGAATGTCTTCCAGGAGAAGCAGTGCCGCAACTGCCATGAGCTCGGCGGCCTGGGCGGGCAGCGCGGGCCGGCTCTGGACGACGTGGCAACGCGGTTGACCGAGGACGAGCTTTATCGGCAGGTGCTGCAGGGCGGCGGAAATATGCCGGCTTACGGCGCGGCGCTTTCGCCGGCGGAGACGACGGCGCTGGTGAAGTTCCTCGAAACGCTGCGGCCGAACTATGAGCCGCCGGCGGCGGACGCTTCCCGCCGGGTGGTGGCACAGGCAGGGCAATGATTCTGTTGCTGGCGCTGGCGGATGCGGACGAGGCTGCGGGCTCGCTCAACGGCATTCTGGCGCATGGATGGTCGTTTCCGGTGCTGCCCTTCATCGGGCTGACGCTGCTGCTGGTCATCTATCTGCGCGGATGGTTTCTGGCGCGGAAGACGCGGCCCTATGAGCTGCCCGAGTGGCGCGCGCTGGCCTTTGTCGCGGGCGTGGTTTCACTGTGGCTGGCGCTGGCTTCGCCGATTGACGCGCTGGATGATTCGCTGCTCTGCGTGCACATGCTGCAGCATTTCATCCTGATGTCCATTGCGCCGCCGTTGATGATTCTGGGTGCGCCGATGGTGCCGATGTTGCGCGGGCTGCCGCGTTTTCTCGTTCGCAGCGTGATCGGGCCTCTGCTGCGGATGCGGTGGTTTCATGCGCTCTCGCGCTTTGTGACGCACCCGGCCGTTATCTGGCTGGCGGCGAACATTGCGTATCTCGGCTGGCACGTTCCGGCCATGTTCGAGCTGACGTCGCGGTCCGAGCGGATTCACGATTTTGAGCATCTGTGCTTTTTCGTCACATCGCTTGCCTACTGGTGGGTGGTGCTGGCGCCGTGGCCCGCAAAGCCGCGCTGGCCGCGCTGGACTGTGATTCCTTACCTGCTGGCCGCGGATATGATGAACACGATTCTTTCCGGAACGCTGGTCTTTGCAGGCAAGGTGCTCTACGCTTCCTATGCCGCCGCGCCGCGCGTGACGAGCCTGACGCCGCTGCAGGACCAGGCCGCGGCGGGCTCGTTCATGTGGGTGGCGAACTCGGTTGTTTTTCTAATTCCGGCAATGATGGTGACGGCGCAACTGCTCGCACCGCGTCATGTGCGCGAGCGGCGGGCGGCCACGCGCGCACGTTTGCAAATGCGCCGGGCTATTCCACAAAAGTGATGCCGGACGCCGTAAAAGTGATACTGGCTGCGCTGCCTGCGGCGGTGTAGTCGCCTGTAAAGCGCAGCAAGCCTGTTGCGCGGTCGATGCGAAAGGATGTAATCGCGTCGCTCTTACGGTTGCAGGCGAAGATGAAATGGCCCGTAGGATCGATGCGAAGCTGCACGGGGTAATCGCCGAGCGTCGAGGCTTCGCCGATCTGCTTGAGCGTGCCATCGGCGGCGATGGCGAAGACCGTAATCGTGTCGTTCAGGCGATTCGCCGTATAGAGCCAGCGGCCGCTGGGATGCACCAGAACTTCCGAAGCATAACTTGTTCCGGCAAAGCCTGCGGGGAGCGCGGAAACGGTCTGGCGCGCGTGCGGGCTGCCGCTTTTTGCGTCGTAGTCGAAGAGCGTGACGGTGGAGGCTTCTTCGGTGTCGGCATAAAGCCAGCGGCCGTTGGGATGGAAGGCAAGATGGCGCGGGCCGTCGCCGGTGGGCATGGGCGTGATGGTTACGACGGCTAGCTTGCCTGTTGTGGCGTCGAGGCGATAGGTGTAGATGCGGTCCTGGCCGAGATCGGTAGCGAGGATGAAGTTGCCTCGCGGATCGGGCACGACGGTGTGCGCGTGCGGGCCGTCGTGGCCGCTGTTGGCGAAGCTGCCGTTTGGCGCATTCGTTGCATGGGTTGCGCCGATGTTGCCGTGGTGCGCTTGTATGTCCGTTGCTTCGCCAATGGAGCCGTCGGCATGGATGGGAAAAACGGCGACAGTGCCGCTGCCGTAGTTGGCGACGAATGCGTATTTACCGGATTTATCGAGGCTGATGTAGCAAGGGTCTGCGCCGCCGGAGGGGACGACGTTGAGTTGGCGCAATGCGCCGGTGGGAGGCTCGATGGCAAAGGCTGTTACAGTGCCGTTGTCCAATTCGTTGACAGCGTAGAGCGAGCGCTTTGACGGGTGAATCGCGATCCACGATGGGCTGGGTGAGATTACGGCGAGCGTGCGATTGGTTAGCTCGCCTGTTTCGCGGTTCATCTCGAAGAGATAAATGCCTTCGCCATTGCCCGCGGAGCCGGTGTAGGTGCCGACATAAGCGCGAAGGAAAGACGGCGCTGCGGTCAAGCGGTCCAGCGCGAAGGCCGCGGTGCTATGCGCTGCGGCGAGTGCGGCGGTGGATTGCAGAAAGCTTCGGCGCGAAAAGATTTTGTTCATGCTTGGACCCATTTTCCTGATTGGATTCGTTGATCGTGAGGCGTTATCGAAGCGCGAAGGAGAATGCGAGCGCAAAGAGCAGCGCGGCGACGGCGATGATGGTTTCGCAGATGCTCCACGACTTCATGGTCTCCGGCACGCTGAGGTTGAGGTACTCCTTGACGAGCCAGAAGCCGCCGTCATTGACGTGCGAGAAGATGAGCGAGCCCGCGCCGGTGGCGATGGCGAGCAGCTCGGGGTGCATGTTGGGCGCGTGGAGCGCGATGGGTGCGACGATTCCGGCGGCGGTGGTCATGGCCACCGTGGCGGAGCCGGTGGCGAGGCGCATCATGGCGGCCAGGAGCCATGCGAGCAGGATGATCGGCACGTGGCTGGCGAGCGCTACGGCGACGATGACATGCGAGACACCGCTGTCCTGAAGAACACGGCCGAAGCCGCCGCCGGCGCCGACGAGCAGCGTGATGACGGCCGTGGGCGCGAGGCTCTCGTTGGTGAAGCGCAGAATAGTTTCCCGTCTGAAGCCGCTGAGCTTGCCGAAGGTGTAGAAACTGAGGAGCACCCCGAGGAAAAGCGCCATGTCGTCGTTGCCGAGAAGCTTCAGTGCCGCGTTCCATGTGCTGCCGGGTGCGAAGATCGAGTCGGCCCAACTGCCGATGAGCATGAGCGCCACGGGAAGAAGAATTGTAAGCAGCGTGAGCGTGAAGTTGGGCTTGCCGGTTTCGTTGCCGTGATCGACGAACTCGGCGGCCATGGGGTTTTCATCGGGGAGCTTGATGTGCGGCGCGATGAGTTTGGCCCAGAGGGGTCCGGCGAGAATCGCGGTGGGCAGGCCGATGAGGATGCCGTAGAAGATGGTGCGGCCCACATTGGCATGGTAGATAGTGGCTGCGAGCATTGCCGCGGGGTGCGGCGGAATAAGGCCATGCACGACGGAAAGGCCGGCGACCATGGGCAGCGCCACGAGAATGAGCGATGTGCGCGTGCGGCGCGCTACGGTATAGGCGATGGGAATGAGGAGGACAAAACCCACCTCGAAGAAAACGGGCAGGCCGACGAGAAAGCCAATAATCATCATGGCCCAGGGCACGCGCTTCTCGCCGAACCAGTCGATAAGCTTGTTGGCGATTACGCTTGAGCCGCCGGACTCGGCCATCATTTTGCCGAGCATGGTGCCGAGAGCGATGACGACGGCGATGTGGGCAAGCGTTCCGCCAAGGCCCGCTTCAAAGGAATGCAGGATGGAAGGCATGGGCATTCCGCCGGCGATGCCGAGACCGAGCGAGACGACGAAGAGAGCCAGGAAAGGATTGAGCTTGGCGCGCGCGACAAGGACAATGAGAGCGATGACCGCGACAGCGGTGGCGGCGAGAAGAAAGATGCTGTGTGCGTCGATCATAGGCTCCCAATCGAGAGTGGATTGTGTCTCGTGCTTTGGAGAGGTTATTACGATGCGGTTATGCTGCGTGCGAGGAAGCGGCCGGCGCGCGTGCCCGTTGCGCCTGCTACGGTGTAGCCCAATGTTCCGTTGACCCAGACGGAGTGGATTCCCTGCGATGGACGGATGGGATCGGTGAAGGTTGCGGTGTCGAGGATGGTTTCGGGATTGAAGAGGACGAGATCGGCGTGGAAGCCTTCGCGGACTTGACCGCGTTCTTTGAGATGGAAGCGTTGCGCGGGCAGGCCGGTCATTTTGTGGATGGCTTGCGGCAATGAGAAGAGTTTTTCTTCGCGCGCGTAGCGGCCGAGGACGCGCGGGAAGGTTCCCCAGAGGCGTGGATGCGGGTGCGGATCGTGCGGCAAACCGTCAGAGCCGATCATTGTGGCCGGGTGCGCGAGGATGCGGCGCATATCGATTTCCGAGATCGAGTGATAGATGGCTCCGGCAGGCTGGAGTTTGCGTGCGGCTTCGAATTGCGTCAGGCTCCATGCTTCGGCGATCTGCGCGAGTGACTGGCCGGAGGCTTCGGGGTGCGGCGTGCTCCACGTAATTGTGATTTCTACGCGCGGATCAACTTGCTTAAGGTCGAGCGTGCTGGAGCCGGCGGCGTAGGGATAGCAGTCGCAGGCGATGGTTTGGTATGTACGTGCAGTGTCGAGAGTGTGAAGGACCTCTTCGGCGCGGCCCCAGTTGTCGATGCCGGCGCATTTGAGATGCGAGACGATGACGGGCACGCGGCTTTTGCTGCCCACTTCGAAGGCTTCGTGCATGGCGTCGAGGATGGCTTCGGTTTCCGTGCGCATGTGCGTGGTGTAGACGGCCTGCGCGGAAGCTAAAAGCGCGGCGAGTTGCAGTACTTCGTTGCTCGATGCGGCGTTGGCGTTGTAATAAGCGAGGCCGGTGCTTAGGCCGATGGCTCCGGCGTCGAGCGCTTCCTGTAAATCGGCGCGCATGGAGGCGATTTCGCTCGGATTGGCTTCGCGGTCGAGACGGTCCATGTGGTTGTTGCGCAGGGCGGTGTGGCCCACGAGTGCGGCTACATTAACGGCGGGTTTGCTTGCGCTGACGGCTTCAGCGTAAGCGCGGAAGGTGGGATAGCGGAAGAGCTCTGCGCCGCCGAGAAGGTTCATCGGGTCGGGCGGAGTTGAATTTTGCTGCTCGGGCTTGAGACGCACAGGCGCGGCAGAGATGCCGCAGTTGCCCACGATGACGGTGGTGACGCCCTGCGAGATTTTTGGCAGCATCTCGGGCGCTTCAATCACGCTGGTGTCGTCGTGAGTGTGCGTATCGATGAAGCCGGGCGCGAGCGTGAGGCCTTCGGCATCGATCTCGGTGCGCGCGCTGGCGTTGAGCGAGGTCGCGATGGTGGCGATGCGGCCATTCGAGACGGCAACATCGAGCTGCTCGGGGTCGCGGCCTGTGCCGTCCACGACGTGCGCGCGGCGCACGATGAGATCGCAAGCGAGCATGGCGGTTCTCATAGAATATAGGCTGCGGATGCGGCGCTACAAAGGCTGCGCGGCTTCTCGGCTTCCGCGGGGAGATGAGTTTTGAGCGAGACCAGAACGAGCAATTCCGTGACGACGGTTGAGCAGGCGATTGGCACGTTGAACAAAGGGCTCGGTGCGATGGATGCGGCGCTCTCGGCGCAGGAGATTGCGCGGCGCGGATGGAGCTTGCTGCGCGAGGATTTGAGCCTGCCCACGGCGGTGCTGTATCGCGACAAGCTCCAGCATAATCTCGACTGGATGCGGCAGTTTATTGCGGCGTATGGCGTGAAGCTGGCTCCGCATGGAAAGACGACGATGGCGCCGAAGCTCTTTGCGATGCAGGCCGAGGCGGGCGCATGGGCGATTACCGTGGCCACGGCGCAACAGGCGCTGGTGGCGCATGAGCACGGCGTGCGGCGCGTGCTGATGGCGAATCAGCTTGTGGGCAGGGTAAATCTTGAAATCGTTGCGCGGATGCTACGCGGCTCGAACTTTGAGTTTTACTGTCTTGTCGATTCGGCGACGCTGGTGGAGCATCTTGCGGACTACTTTGGCAAAGCTGGGCTCAGGCTGAATGTGCTGCTAGAGCTTGGCGTTGAGGGTGGACGCGCCGGGGTTCGCAATGAGGAGCAACTGCGCGAGACAGTAGAGGCACTGGCGCGGCACAAGGATGCGATTGCGCTCCGCGGAGTGGAGGTTTATGAGGGCGTGCTGCATGAGGAAGCGGAGATTCGCGCGTTTCTGAAATGGGCTTGCGAGGTGACGGCGCGGCTGCATGGCGAAGGCCAGTTTGCGAGCAGACCGATTCTTACGGGTGCGGGATCGGCCTGGTTCGACGTTGTGGCTGAAGTCTTCACCACGTCTCCTGTTGCCAAGGATGCGGAGTTGGTGCTGCGGCCCGGATGCTATCTGACGCATGATGTCGGCTCGTATCGCACGGCGCAGCTTCGGATGCAGGAGACGGACCCGGTTGCGTGCAAATTGCAGCCCGGTCTGGAGACGGCGCTGCACGTCTGGGCTTATGTGCAGTCGGTGCCGGAGCCGGGGCGCGCGGTGGTGACGATGGGACGGCGCGATGCGGCCTTTGATTCGGGATTGCCGGTGCCGGCGCTGCGCTACCGGCCGGGCGATGCTGCGCCGACGCCGGCGCCGGCGCACTGGGAAATTACGAAGCTGATGGATCAGCATGGATACCTGGCGATTCATCCAGGCGACGATATTCGCGTGGGCGATATGATCGGCTTCGATATCTGCCATCCGTGCCTGACCTTCGACAAGTGGCGCGTGCTGCCGATTCTCGACAGCGAGTATTGCGTGGTGGATGTGGCGCAGACATATTTTTAGGCTCCCGTACATGACGCCACAATCGTCTTAGCGCAAATACCCATAGCATTTTTCGCGGATTTAGCGCGGCTGAGGCCGTGTCCGGTCATGCGGCAAATTCCAATGGGAACACGATCGTTCGCCGTTTTTTCTTTTCCAGTGGCGGTTTTTCCGGCTAGAATCCGGCCATTACCGGAAAACCATCTCCTGGTTCACGCTGTTTCATCCAGGTTTGAAAGGGAAACCTCTTATGCGCGCACGACTGATCTGTTGCCTGCCTCTGCTTGTTTTCACGTTCGCTTCTTCTACCGCTTACGGGCAGTTTCATGACCCCACAAAAGAAGAGCTGGCGATGACCTCCGACCCCAAGGCTCCCGATGCTGCGGCGGTGTATCTGGATTACGAGGAGAAGACGGACGATCCGCTGCACTATTACAGCGTGTACGCGCGCATCAAGGTGCTGGCGGAAAAAGGCAAAGAGCTGGCCACAGTGAACATTCCCTATCTGCGCGGGGAGACAAAGATCAACGACATTCACGGGCGGACGATTCATCCGGATGGAACAGTGGTTCCGCTGGAAGGTAAGCCGGCGGATCTGTTGCAGTCGAAATCAGGCGATGAGCAGATTGGAAAGCGCGTTTTTACGCTGCCGAGCGTGACGGTGGGCAGCATTCTGGAGTACGAGTATCAGATTGACTACGACGACAACATCTACTCCTCGCCGCAGTGGTGGATTCAGCAGCCGTACTTTGTGCATCATGCGCAGTACAGCTTTATGCCGTTCCCGGCATTCCAGAAAGGCAATGCGGCGATGACCAGCCGCTACCTGGAGGACCCGAAGACCGAGCGCGTGCTGAATCACATGATGTGGGCGCAACTGCTTCCGTCAGGCGTGAAGATGGTGAACGACGCGCAGGGACGGTTCACGCTGGAGTTGACGGACGTGCCCGCAATACCGCGCGAAGAGCACATGCCGCCGATCCAGAGCACACTCTACCGGGTGCTGTTCTATTACACATGGGCGGCGAGCGAGGGGGATTACTGGACAGAGGAAGCAAAGAGCTGGTCAAAGGAAGTGGACCACTTTGCGGAGCCGAGCGATGCGGTCAAGAAGGCCGTGGCGGGAATTGTGGCGCCGACCGACAGTGATCTTGTGAAGGCGCAGAAGCTCTACGCGGCGGTGCAGGCGCTGGATAATACCGACTTCTCGCGCGAGAAAGGCAAGGAGGAGCTGAAGGTGCTCGGCTTGCGGCAGGCCAAGCGCGCCGAGGATACGTGGACGCAGAAGAGCGGCTCGAAGGAAGACATTGCGCGGCTGTATCTGGCGATGCTGCGTGCTGCCGGGATTCCGGCGTATGCGATGAAGGTGGTGAACCGCAACCGTGGCGTGCTTGACCCGACGTATTTGAACTTTGGCCAGCTTGACGATGAGATTGTTCTGGCCACGATCGCCGGCAAGGAGATGGACCTTGATCCGGGCGAGAAGATGTGCCCGTTTGGAACGCTGGACTGGATTCATGCGGGCACCGGCGGGATTCGGCAGGATGAGAAAGGTGTGGGCCTGACTTTTACGCCGGAGCTGAAATATGCGGACAACACGACGCTGCGGACCGCAGATGTGTATCTGGATGCGCAAGGGCAGGTCAAGGCGCGCGTTACGTATGTAATGACGGGGCAGAACGCGATGGGCTGGCGGCAGACTGCGCTGATCTACGGCAAGGAAGAGATGCAGAAGCGCTTTGACCGGATGCTTCAGGAAGCGATGCCGGGCGGCGTGGAAGCGCATGTAGATCACTTTCTCGGGCTCGATGACCCGGGAACAAACCTGCTTGCGATTGTGAACGCCGAAGGCGCGCTGGGCGCGGCGACGGAGAAACGGCTTCTGTTGCCGGGATTCTTTTTTGAGGCGCGCGGCCATGTGGACTTTGTGAACGAGGTGAAGCGGCAGACGCCGGTGGACATGTTGTATCCGGACCGCGTTGTGGATCAGGTGACGTATCACTTGCCGGATGGGGTTTCCGTGGAGGGTGCGCCGAAGAACGATCAGATTCTGTGGCCGCACCGCGCATTGCTTACGGTCAAGGTTGCGCAGACGCCGGGACAGGTTGTGGTGACGCGCGACTTTGCGCAGGGATTTACGGCGGTGAAGGCGGATGAGTATGCGGATCTGCGCGGGTTCTACCAGAAGGTGGGCGCGAGCGATCAGCAGGCAATGGTACTGGTAACCACGGCGGAGCAGAAGGGAAATTGATGGAACAGGGATCAGGGGTCAGAGATCAGGAATCAGGAAAAGCGCGGGTTGTGTTTCATCCTGCGCTTTGTTGCGTGGTTGCTGCGATGATGGCCTGCTGCGCGCTGCCTGCGCCGGCCCATGAGAAATCCATGCCGATGCCGGATTGGGCGGTCAATGCGGCGAAGACGGCTACGCCGGACGATGCGAAGAATGCGCCGGCGGTGATTCTCTTGGACGAGTACCTGATTACGGTCGATGCGCAGAATCATGCGGTGGAGCGCGAGCGGTATGCGGTGCGCATCCTGACGCCGCAGGGGCGCGATTACGCGCATTGCACGGCCTACTACGACACCGACGAGAAGCTGCACTACTTTCACGCCTGGACGCTTGGCGCGGATGGAAAGCAGTTCCAGGCAAAAGATGAGGACTTTGCCGATCAAGGACTGGCAGAGAGCGAGGTGTTGCAGTCTACGGCGCGGCTGCGGACGCTGAATCCGCCGGGCGCGGACCCGGGTGCGGTTGTTGCTTGCGAGACGGAGACGGAGCTCAGGCCGTATATGGACGAGGAGACGTGGGCGTTTCAGGCTCCGGTGCCGGTGGTGAGTGAGGCGCTGGAGCTGGCGCTGCCGCCGGGCGGGCATTTTGCGGATTCGTGGCGCGGGTATCCGGCGATCAAGCCGGAGGAGACTACGGATTCTCATCTGCGGTGGGAGATTCACGACATGCCTGCACTCGATCTTGAAAACGTCCGGTCAGCGCCGGCGTGGGGTGCGCTGGCGGCGCGGATGAGCGTGATGTGGGGCGATATGGCGGTGCATGGAACCGCGGCACAGTGGCGTGAGCTGGGGTTGTGGCAGGCTGCACTGGAAGAGCATCGCGCGGACCCGACGCCGGAGATTGCGGCCAAAGCGAAGGAACTGACGGCCGGCGTACCGGATTTTTATGCGAAGCTCGAACGCATCACCGATTACATCCAGAAGAACGTTCGTTACTTTGTGATTGAGACAGGCGTGGGCGGATGGCAGGCGCACTGGGCGGCGGATATTTATCGCAACGGCTACGGCGACTGCAAGGACAAGACGACGCTGCTGATTGCGATGCTGGATGCGGTGGGGATTCGCGCCTATTACCTGCATGTGGATACGCGGCGCGGGGTAATCGATCCGGATGCACCGTCGCTGATGGGCAACCACATGATTACGGCGATTGAGATTCCGGCGGGAGTGAATGATCCGCGTCTGGTCGCACGCGTAAAGATGGCGCAGGACCCTGAAGGCAAAACGAGTCCAGAAGACAACGAGAGTAAAGACCTGCTGATCTTCGATCCGACCGATGAGTGGACGCCGGTGGGATTGATTCGCTCAGAGCTGCAAGGGGCGTATGGGAATATCTCGGACGGCGAGAACAGCCAGGTGCTGCGGATGCCGGTGCTGCCGCCGGCGGCTGGCGGGATAACGCGCGTAGGCAAGTTTACGCTGGGCGTGGATGGCGGGATTTCGGGCGAGATTGACGAGAGCCGCGTGGGCGATGCCGCCGAGCGGGAGCGTGCGGAGATCAAGTATTCCGACGCGCACGAGATACACGATGCGATGGAGCAGAGTTTGAGCGGCGATCTGCCGGAGCTGGATTTCAAGGGGTACGAATTTTCTTCGGTCGGCGACCTCGAAAAGCCGCTGGGGCTGACGGTGAAGCTGGCGGCGGCGAATTATGCGCATCCGGCGGGGCCGCTGCTGTTGCTGAGGCCGCGGATTGTGGGGAGCCATGTTCATGCGGTTCCCGATGTGATGGCTGGGCGCAAACGGTCATATCCGATCGTGCTCGGCGCGCCGGGAACGTGGCGGGATTCGTTTGAGATTGCATTGCCGGCGGGATACACCGTGGACGACGCGCCGGAGCCAGTGAAGATGGATGTAGGGTTTGCGAGTTATCAATCGTCGGTGACGGCGCGGGATGGTGTGCTGCACTACGAGAGCGAGTACGTGGTGCGGGATGTGCAGATTCCGGCGGCGGATGCGGCGGATTTTCGCCGGCTGGAGCTGGCGATTTTGAAGAACGAAAAGAGCTCGGTGGTGTTGAAGAAGCAGACAATCGCGGACAGCGGTCAGGGGCCGGGAAAATAGGGGTCAGAATTTTTTTGGATTCCCGGAGCGTATGATGGTGGTGCCTATAAACGCCTGAATAGACGGATGGACGCAACGCAGGATATCCCGGACCTCAAGTTACCTCACGCAACCTATAACCGGCTGCTCGAAGAGCAGCGGGCTCGGCTGGCGCTCCGGCAAAAGTGGGATCTGCGCCTTGGAGTAGCTAAGGTTGTGCTTGGCGTGCTGGCGATATGCCTTGTGGCGCGTTTCTTGTACAAGCTGCATGGAATCTGGCCGGTGCTGGTGGTTGCCGGTGTCTTCGTTGTTCTGGCCATTGTGCATGAACGCGTGCTGAGGGCCATCCAGAGCCTTAAGGCGATTATCGCCTATTATGAGCGCGGGCTGGCGCGGCTGGAAGATCGCTGGGCTGGAAGCGGGGAACAAGGAATGCGCTTTCTCGATGTGGTGCATCCATACGCCCGCGATCTGGATATTTTTGGCAAGGGTTCTCTGTTCGAACTGCTTTGCATTGTTTCTACTCGCATGGGAGAAGAGACTCTTGCGCTCTGGTTGCTTGAGGCTGCGCCGCTCGATGAGATTGATGCGCGCCAGGCCGCGATTCGGGAGTTAATGGGCGGGACGGCGTTTCGGGAACAGTTGTTTACGGCTGGAAACCGGGTTCATAGCGGTCTTTATCCAGACAGGCTCATTGCATGGGGCGAGCGGGAAGTCTTCTTCGGTTCGCGGCGGCTTTCTTTGTTGCTGGCTGTGCTTGCATTCTCCTGGATTGTGGCTGTTTTCAGCACGTTTTTCACGGGCTCTTATTTTGCGGTGTTGTTGTCTTCCGGCATCAACCTGGCCGTAGGTTCCTTCTTGCGGAAGGGTTTGCTGGAGTCTGCGCAGGCGGTTGAGAAGGCGACGGAAGATCTCGACTTGCTTGTCCAGGTTCTCAAAGTGCTTGAGCGAGCGGATCTTCACTCGCCACGGCTCCAGAGCCTTCGCGCGGCGCTTGCAGTTGAGGGAATCACTCCTTCTGCCGCGATGAAAAAGCTGGATGCGATCACGCAATATTTACAGCATAGGAGAAACTTCTTAGTACTTTCGTTCAATCGCTTTCTCTTCTACACCGCGCAGTTCACGATCCTGGGCGAGTTATGGAGGAAACGATTTGGAGCGGCCATCCGCGGATGGCTGGCGACAGTTGGAGAGATAGAAGCTCTTGCGGCGCTTTCCGCTTATGCGTTTGAACATCCGGGCGACACGTGGCCGGAGTTTGAAGAGAAAGAGCCTTGCTTTCGAGCGGAAGGTATGGCGCATCCGCTTCTGCCTGCGAGCAAAGCCACGCGCAATGATTTGAGCCTAGGCGACGGTTTGCGGCTGATGATTCTCAGCGGGCCGAATATGGCCGGGAAAAGCACCTTTGTGCGGGGCATTGGGGTGAACGCGGTTCTGGCGCAGTGCGGCGCGCCGGTGCGTGCGGCGCATCTGAGAATGTCACGGCTCGCTGTGGGAGCGTCGATCTGCGTTCTGGATTCGCTGCAAGGGGGCGTCTCCCGCTTCTATGCGGAAATTCAGCGGCTCAAGCTGATTCTGGATTTAACGCGCGGTCCTGTTCCAGTGCTGTTTCTCTTCGATGAGCTGCTCTCGGGGACCAACTCGCATGACCGGCTTGAGGGAACGCGGTTTCTTGTGGACAGCCTGGTGCGGCGCGGCGCGATTGGAGTGGTTACAACGCATGATCTTGCACTGGCACAGATTCCGGACGGCATGAATGGAAACGCCCGGAATTATCACTTTGAGGATCACCTGGAGAATAATGTTCTGGCTTTCGACTACAAGCTGAAAACAGGGGTTGTCCAGACCAGCAATGCCTTGAAGCTGATGCAGTCGATCGGCCTTATGAATGAGGAGTGCGTCTCTCTGGAACACAAATTTCAGGATTAAAGCAAGCTGATCTGTCGCTGGTTCGGCATCCCTTGTCCTGCTTGCTGTGATATCCTTGGCTCAACAGGCTAGAAGATGATGAGCACCCGCGCCATGAACGCTACGCTTTCCGTTGTCGCTTCCATGCGGCATCTGCGCGTGCTCCCTACTTGCACACGACCTAGCCTCTTCGGCGGCGATTAACGATTTCAGGGTCCGCCGAAGACTCTCGCCCTCTATCCTTGCGGATTCGCATCTGTCTGCGCCGGCCTTTGTTGGCATGGCGCATTGCTTCGCTTCCGCATACTTACGGGATTCTTACCGGGGCCTTCGATGGCGCTTACACTCGTCGATGCGATTCTGCGCCCGCTCCGCTCAACGAGAGGACATAAAAATGACAAAGCAGGAACTTTACGCACAATTTGGACCGAAACTTCTCACGGCGCTTCCGGGGCCGAAGGCTCGCGCTGCCGTTGAGGCCGATACGCGCTACATTTCGCCGAGCTATACGCGTTCGTATCCGCTGGTAGCCAAGAGCGGCAAGGGCGTGCGCATTACGGATGTGGATGGGAACGAGTTTCTGGACTTTGCCGCAGGCATTGCGGTGACTTCGACGGGGCATTGTCACCCTGAGGTTGTGGCCGCAATTCAGAAGCAGGCAGCGGAGCTGATTCATATCTCGGGCACGGATTTTTATGACGAGCATTTGACCGACCTGGCGGCGAAGCTCTCGGCGATTGCGCCGATGAAGGGACCGCACAAGGTTTTCTATGGTAACTCCGGCGCGGAGGCGGTAGAGTGCGCGCTGAAGCTGGCGCGGTATCACACGAAGAGGCAGCAAATCATTGCGTTTTACGGCGCGTTTCACGGGCGCACAATGGGCGCGCTCTCGCTGACCGGGTCAAAGCCGCAGCAGAAGCGGCGGTTTGCCCCGCTCGTGCCCGGCGTGACGCATATTCAGTATCCGTATGTGTATCGCGGATGCCAGGGAACGGCGGCCGAGCAGGAAGAGTGGGCGCTGAACTGTGCGCGTTATATCGAGGACCGTCTCTTCAAGACGACGCTGCCTCCGGAAGAGGTTGCGGCAATCTTCGTCGAGCCGATCCAGGGCGAAGGCGGTTACGTGGTTGCGCCGACGAACTTCATGCGCGAGCTGCGGAGGATCTGCGACAAGCACGGGATTCTTTTAGTTGCCGATGAAGTGCAGTCCGGTGCGGGGCGCACGGGCAAGTGGTGGGCGATTGAGCACACGGGCGTAGAGCCGGATATTGTGACTTCGGCCAAGGGCATTGCCAGCGGAATGCCGCTGGGCATTTGCATTGCGAAGGCGTCGATCATGGATTGGATTCCGGGCTCGCACGCTTCCACCTTTGGCGGCAATCCGGTTTCGATCGCATCGGCGCTGGCGACGATCGATGTGCTGGAGCGCGAGGCGATTGCCAATGCGGCGAAGGTCGGCGCGCAGATTCTGGCACGGCTTGAGGGATGGAGGAAGACGCATCCGCTTGTTGGCGATGTGCGCGGTCGCGGATTGATGATCGGCCTTGAGCTGGTAAAGGACAAGGCGACGCGCGAGCCTGTGACAGCGCTGCGCAACAAGGTCGAAGAGCTGGCCTTTGAGCACGGGCTGATGATCCTTGGCTGCGGCGAGACGACGATCCGGCTTTGCCCGCCGCTGGTGGTCAAGGAAGAAGAAGCTACCGTTGCGCTCGACATTCTTGAGGATGTGTTGAGCGAGGTCGAGAAGGAGCTTGTGGGCGCGGAAGAGCTGGTGGTGAAGGCGTAGGGTGTTGCGATCCCACGTCCGGAAACACGAACGTGAGGCACCCGGCTCGCACCAGTAACACCGGGTGCCCCATGTCTCCCGGTTTTGGAGACATGGGATTACGAAAGCCTCAATCCACCTCTTGAAAAACACAAAGGCCGGGGCGTTTCCGCTCCGGCCTTTGTGTGTCTGCTTGCGCAGGGAGAACTGGTTAGTTTGCCGAGCAGGATTTGCCGCCCGAGCCTTTATAGCCCGCGGCCTTGGCTGCGGCTTCGGTCATGTATTTGCCGTTCTTCGTCTTGCCATAGTACTTGTCGCCGGAGCAGTGGTAGACCTTGCTGCTGGTGTTCACCCAGACCTGGCCGGGACCGCCGCCGGGGGCCGCGGCCTTATTGGCTACGTTGTTTCTGGGTGCAGTAGCGGCAGTTCTGTTTGCAGCAGCAGGAGCGGCGGGAGTGGTTGCGCTGGAGGTGGCGGTTTTGGCGGGCTTGGCGCTGGAGCCGGCCAGCCAGGTGTCAATGCCTTTGTGGCCCTTGCAGGCACCCTTCTTCGAGGAAACGGTGGTGTAGGTGCCGTCCTTACACTTGCCGGTGGCGCCGGCAGGAGCCTGAGCCATCAGAACGCAGGGAGCGAGCGACGCGCCGAGGATCGCCGCGAGAAACAATTTGCCTTTCATGGAAAACCCATCCTTCCTTGGGGGAAATCGGGCCGGAGGGAGTACAGCCCGCTTCCGAGTCTTACAGCACTGAAAAACTCTGATGCAGAAAGCGGTGGCCGCGCTGTACTGAAAATCGATTCATCAAAAATTTGTACAACCTTCCCTGTTGGGGCCGACATCAGAGCCTGTATCGCATTCCAGCAAGAGTCTGGAGCTTGAAAGAAGAGGTAGAAGATGAGCATTTTTGACACAGTGAGCAAGCTGGCGCAGGGCTTTTCAGGCGGCGCGGCGGGCGGAGACAACGCGGCCGTGGCGAGCGGCCTTCTCGATCATTTGGGCGGCGCCGGCGGCGTGGGCTCACTGATCCAGACGCTGCAGCAGAACGGGGGCGGGAGCCTGATTCAGGACATTGCCGGCGGCAACACTTCAGCAATCGACCCGAACCAGGTGGAGTCGCTTCTGGGCGGCTCGGGTGTGCTGGAAGGCGTAGCGGCGAAGACGGGGCTTTCTTCGGACCAGATCAAGTCCGGTCTTGGCTCGGTGCTGCCGGTGCTGATCAACCACGGCATTACGAACGGCCACGTGACGGCCGACGGCCAGCCGGGCGACAACCCAGCGCCGGATGCCGGCTCGCTGTTGCAGTCGGTGCTGGGCAAGCTGTAATTGCCTTTTGCATATTGCATGACTGCGTGAGGAACGCAGCCATGCAACGTCTGCATTCGCGCGAGCAACTAACTTTTTTGTAAGCGCCTCACCAACCATCCCAATCCATCCCATCCGAGGTAAGTATGTCCGCGAAGTTCGAGCTGACCAAGTCTCCCAATGGAGAATTTCACTTCCATCTGAAGGCCGCCAACGGCCAGATCATTCTCACCAGCCAGGAGTACAAGTCGAAGGAAGCGGCCGAGCACGGGATTGCTTCCGTAAAGACGAACGCTCCACACGACGAGCGCTATGAGCGCAAAGTCGATCACGCCGGCCACTTCCGCTTCAACCTGAAGGCCGCCAATCATGAGGTGATCGGGTCGAGCCAGGGCTACAAGGAAGAAGAAGGCCGTGAAAAGGGCATTGCCGCGGTAAAGGCGGATGCACCAATTGCGACTGTAGTGGACGAAACCAGGTAAATAACTTTCTTTCGAGAATTTTCTGTTGTCATCTGCCGCGCTCCATCGTTCGCGGTGTCGCGTTTCGTGGAGGATGGAGCGGTCGCGCGTTGCGTGTGCTTGCGCTGCGCTGGAAATCCACGCACAATGAGAGACAATGCTCCCGCAATCGATGCGCATTGCCATGCTGGAGCGCGGGCTCTCCGCGCTGGACGTTGTTGCGCGTAAGCGCGGGCGCGGCGATGAGGCTGCGCATCTGAGCGTGGGCCTGCGCGGTGAGGATGCCGCGTTTTTCTATTTGCGGCGCAAGGGATACACAGTGGTTGCGCGGCGCTGGTCGAGCGGGCATGTGGCCGGCGATGTGGACCTGATCGCGTGGCAGGGCGATCTGCTTTGCTTCTTTGAGGTGAAAACGCGGTCGGAGCGCGATGCGACGCCGGCGGAGGCGGCCGTAGACCGGCACAAGCGGTTTACGCTGCGGCGGCTGGCGCGGGCCTATTTGCGGCAGCTTGGGCGCGAGACTCCTGTCCGGTTCGATGTGGTCAGCGTGTACCTGGCGTCGGGCCGTGCGGCGGAAATCGATCATTTTCAGGGCGCTTTTGGCTGGCAGGAGGGCGCGAATGGGCGCACTTGAGTATCCGGCCCGGTTTTCCTAGGCTTAGCGCGGATAAGGGCGGGTCTTTCCGTTACCATGACGGAAGGTACTTTTTAGAATCGCATGAGCCTGAAAGCCAAGCTGGAAGCTGTTATTTACGCCGCCGAGGAGCCGGTTACGCTGGCTCAGCTCGCCTCCCTTTTTGCCGCAGAAGCGCTGGAATACAAAGCCGCATTGGCTGAAGAGGCTGCCGCCGCCGCAGAAGCCGCCGAGCCGTTGCCGCTGATTGCCGAGGACGCTGAGGAAGCGCCTGCTCCGGGAGCCGATGAAGCTGTTGAAGCTGCATCCGCTGAAGAAGCTCCGGCGGAGGAGACTGAGCAGCCGGCAGAAGCCGCGGACCCCGCGTCAGACGCGAAACAGGCGGCCCGCCTGCGCGACCGCGAGGTCAAGGCCGTTCTGCGCAAGATTCTGGACGAGCTGATTGCGAGCTATGACGCGGATGAGCGCGGCGTGGAGATTCGCGAGATTGCCGGCGGCTACCGCATGGCGACCAAACCCTCCTGCCATGATGCCGTGCGGCTTTTTGTAAAGAGCCTGAAGCCGCCGTTGAAGCTCTCCCTGCCGGCTCTGGAGACGCTGGCGGTCATCGCTTACAAGCAGCCCGTTACCGCGCCGGAGGTTTCGGAGATTCGCGGCGTAGAATCGGGCGGCGTGCTCGGCTCGCTTATGGCTCGCAAGCTGATTGCGACAGCCGGACGCAAGCAGGTGATCGGCCGGCCGATGCTTTACAAGACCACCAAAGAATTTTTGCTGCGCTTCGGTTTGAAAGATCTTTCTGAGTTGCCTTCTATGGAGGAATTCGAGAAGATTGCCGCCGTGGAAATCGAAGAGATGGAGCCTGCCGGGACGGCAGCCTCCGATGAGAGCGCATCGAACCTGAAAGAAACAGATCTGGAAGCAACCAGTCCCGACGAACCCAGCCAGCAGGCAGAAACAGAGGCCGCACCCGATGCCACCGAAGAAAGCAAGCAAGCCAACGGCGAAATCCCCGGCGAAGAAGACCGTGACCAGCAAGAGAGCGCCGAAGGCGCAGACGCCCGGACGGCCAGTCCCGGCGAAGCCGAGCGCGAAGAAAGCAAGCACGAAGAAGGCGAGTCCGAAGGAGCTGGGGAGCCCGAAGCCGAAGAAGCCCGCTGAAGAACTCGACGAGGCGCTTGTTGCGCCGGTGGAAGAGACGGCGGCGCTGGAGATTGTGAACGCCGCCGAGCTTGAAGCGGAAGTTGCAGCCGAGTTGGATGCGCGGGTCACAGCCGAACCGGAAACCACCGCAATGATCGAGCAGGCTGCTGAGCCCGTTGAGGAAGAAGAACACGACAACGCGGAAGCGGAAGACGATGAGGAATCGGCTCCGCGGCCTCCGGCACAGCAGGAGAGATTGCAGAAAATCCTTGCGCAGGCCGGAGTGGCCAGCCGCCGCCACGCGGAAGAGCTGATTGCCGAAGGCCGCGTACAGGTCAACGGCCAGGTTGTCACCACGCCCGGCTTCAAGGCCGACCCGGAGCGCGATCACATTCGCGTAGACGGCAAGCTGCTGCACGGTGCAGAGCGGCTGCGCTATTTTCTGCTCAACAAGCCGCGCGGATACGTCACGACGGTCAGCGACCCCGAAGGCCGGCCCACGGTCATGCAGTTTTTCTCGCGGCTCGGTGAGCGGCTTTATCCCGTCGGGCGGCTCGATTATCAGAGCGAAGGATTGCTGCTCGTCACCAACGACGGCGCTCTGGCCAACAAGCTCGCGCACGCCTCTTCCGGCGTTGAAAAGACCTATCTCGTGAAGGTCTCCGGCCAGCCGGATGAGGAGCACCTTGAGCGGCTTCGTTCTGGGGTGAGCATTCCCAAGGGGCGTCCAGGGCAGGACCGGGTGAAGACAGCTCCGGCGCGCATCCGCCAAGTTCGCGCCGGAGAAAATCCGTGGTTTGAGGTTGTGCTCATCGAAGGGCGCAACCGCGAGCTGCGCAAGATGTTTGAAGAGATCGGGCACCACGTCGAAAAGATTCGGCGCGTCGCCTACGGGCCACTGGTTCTGAACGTCGAGCAGGGTGAGAGCCGTGAGCTGACCGAAGAAGAGCTGAAGTTGCTGCGGCTGGCAGCCGAGGGCCGGTACAAATCCCGGCGTATCGACTTCAGCGTGCTGCTGCCCAAGGAAGCCGGGCGCACAGTGGACCACGAAGCGGCGAAGGAACGCGGCAAAAGGCCATTTCAGCGTGGTAGCTATCAGCGCCGGGAAGGTTCGCGTCGTCCTGATTTCCGTCAAGACTCGCGTCCAAACTCACGCCAAGACTCACGTCAAGACTCGCGTCCCGATTACTCGCGTCAGGACCGGCGTCCCGGGCAGCGTTCCGAGCGGCCGAATTGGAATCCGGAGCGGCGTGCCGGGCGGCCGGGCTTTGGCCAGGACAGGCCGGAGAAGCACGGCGGCTTTGGCCGTGAGGAGCAGTCTGGCCGGGGAGAACGTCCAGAGCGCGGCGAATTTCGTGACAGGGGCTTCGGCGGCCAGGGCGGCAGGCCGCAAGGCAAGCGTCCTTTTGGGCGCAAGCCGGGGTTTGAGATCACGGAAGACCGTGGCGGCGAGCCTCGAAGCGAGTTTCGCGGGAAGCCTCGCGAGGGATTTCGCGGGGAGTTTCGCGGAGACCGTCCTGCGCGCTTTTCACCGCGGCCCGATCGTGGTGGTTGGGGCCGTGAACGAAACCGCGAGGAAGGCGAAACACCGCGCGAAGGCTTTGGCCGCAGCCGGGAAGGCCGGCCGGATCGCTTCAAGCGCCGCTTTGACGATCGCGGCGATCCGTCCCGCGGGCAGGAATCGCGTGGGCGGGAACGGCAGCCGGATCGAGAGCGTTTTCAGGGCCGGGATCAGGGGCAGGACCGGGGCCGTACCGATGACCGGGGACGTGGCGGCTTTGAAGATCGCGGCTTCGGAGGGCGCGGCGGGCAGTCTTTCCGGCCAAGCGGCGAGCGTGGTTTTGGCAAAGACCGCGAGGGCAGCGGCGGGAAGAAGCAATTTGGTTCCAGGCCGGCCGGGAAGAGTGGCTTCAAGCCGGGCGCAAAGGGCGGTTTCAAGGGCAAACCGGGCGGTTCCCGGACAGGCGGTAAACCTTTTGGCAAGCGTCCGGGAGGCAGGCCTTCCGGTCCGCGCCGCGGTGGGAACTAGGCTTCCATTCTAGAGGCGCAACAATAGGCGTCCTTGCCGCATCGAATAAGACATGAGTCTGGAGAAAGCCACTTTCGGAGCCGGGTGTTTCTGGGGCGTGGAAGCCGCCTTTGCAGCGATTTCCGGCGTGACGGCCACCGCCGTTGGGTATGAAGGCGGGGCGCTGGAGAACCCTTCTTACCGCGATGTGTGCACGCAGGATGCGCAGCCGGGGCACGGCGATCATCCTACCCATGCCGAGGTTGTCGAGCTGGAGTTTGATCCCGAAAAGACCAGTTACGGGCAGCTTCTGGATACATTAGCC
>JASHPD010000345.1 GCA_030038315.1 Acidobacteriaceae bacterium | reverse complement strand
GGGGTCGATGACGATGGCTTCGCCGGCTTCTTCATCGCCAAGGATAGTGCAGTTGCACTGCAGCAAGCCGACTGGGAAGGTTTCAAGAATCATAGGTTGATTCTAGATCGGTTCTCCAGTTTGTATGTGGCGTTTTAAGCGTTGTGTAAGGTGGATTTTTCTTGAAGAAAAAGCCGCTTGGCGGTTGTGGCTTCGCTCTACAGCAACTGGAGAACCGCTATAAATTGCGCAGCAAAAAGGCAGGCCGTGCGGGCCTGCCTCATCTGGAGCGTTGGAAAAACTACTTCTTTGCCGGAGTGGAGAGCGGCGCACTATTGTCGAGAACCGAATGCGGATGCTGCGAGCGCACGTAAAGAATCGTCAGCGTGATCGAGGTGAGCATGAAGACCACAGCGGCCCAGGTCGTCAGCCTGGTAAAGATATTCGCCGCAGCGCGTGGCCCAAAAGCCGTCTGCGAACCCGCACCGCCGAAGGCGCCTGCAAGGTCCGCCGACTTGCCCTGCTGCAGCAGGATCACGCCGATCAGAAAGAGGCTGATGATCACATGGATCGTAATTACGAAGTAAAGGAGAATCTGCATTGCCGAAGCTGCTTTCCTTGGGAACCGGCCCACGCGGATGGCTCGGACGGACCGGAAAATCTTGGTGCGGAGGAGGGGACTTGAACCCCTATGGAGTTACCCGCTAGCACCTCAAGCTAGTGCGTCTGCCAATTTCGCCACCTCCGCAGGTGACCTCTAAGAGTATAGCAAATGCTTCGCCTTCGTGTGCGCGTCCCCGGAAGGGTTTTCCGGCGACGCTGTCGGCGTTTGCAGCAACCAGTAGTGGAAGCCGTCCACAATCGCGTTCAGCGCCGCCTGGTTCATGTCGCTGCTTACGCCGGAGGTTGTCCATGACTCGTTTCTTTGCGGCTCATGGCCGTCTGCTGTAAAGCTCACCGTAACGCGCACCAGCGCCGCGGAATCATGCGCGGAAACGTCAATCGCCGTTACGCTGAAACGCCCCAGCCGCATCTTTTTCAAGGCAGGGAACCACTTCTCCAGCTCGTGCCGCATGGCCCGCGTCAGCGCGTCCACAGGACCCTCGCCTTCGGCGCGCGTGGTCACAATCGTTTCACCCACCTCAAGCGACATGAAGGCCTGCACAAAGCGCTTGCTCGCTTCGTCGGACTCATCAAAGACGCGCCAGGTGCGAATGGCAAAGAGACCGGGCAGCGTGCCCAGCACCTTCATGCAGGCCAGCCGGAACGAGACCTCGCTCGCCGTAAATCCGCCGCCGTCGATCATCGCTGTGTTTGCGTCGATCAGCTCCTGCGCCTGCGTGCCGTTGAGCGGCACGCCAAGCTGCTCCGAAAGCAGAAGAATGTTCGCTTTGCCCGATTGCGCATTCACGCCGATGGCCGGCGTAGCGCCCACGCGCGCCGGATCGCACCACAGATACGCGCCCGGATGCTTGCGCTCGCTGGAACCGTGCATTCCAGCCCACGTGCCGAAGGCTCCGTAGCCCACAATCGGCGCGCCGTGCGGCACGTCGAGCGAGAAAGCGTCATAAGCAGCGTGAGCAAGGCTGGTGAGTCCGGCCAGCGAAGCCGCGGGCACAAACTCCGCTTCGCCGCGCAACTGCATTCCGCCGATGACCGTGGTGAGGTTTACGTTGCCGCAGCGCTCGCCGGTGCCGAGCAATGTGCCCTGCACCTGCACGGCTCCGGCGAGGATAGCCGCGCGCGCGTTGGCTACGCCGAAGCCGCGGTCGGTGTGGCCGTGGAAGCCGAAGTTTGCGTTGGGATGGCGTGCGACAAGGCCGCCGATAGTTGCGGAAACCTCTTCCGGGCTTGCGCCGCCGTTGGTGTCGCAGACCACGATGCGGCTCACGTTTTGCGCGGCGCATTGATCGACGAGCGCGTGCAGATGGTCGAGAGTGCGCTTTGCGAAATCCGGCTCCGAGGGAAGTCCGAATTCCTGACGGCCGCAGGCGGCGTCCATCGCGTGTTCGAGATCGACAATGACTTCGAGGCTATGATCCTGCAAAAACGCAACGGTCTCCCGCGCCATGAGCAGGTTTTCTTCCGGCGTGGTTTCGAGCGAGCGCTCCACGTCGAGCAGGCGCGATTTAACGACGATGACCGCGACGGGGATGCGGTCTGCGTGAGCAAGCATGAACTGCAGATCGGGCCAGAGCGAGGCTTTTACACCGCGGCCGCGCGTGCGGCCGAAGAGGGCGAGCTTCATGGCGCCTGTATCGGCGGTGTCGAGCGCGCGGGCGAGCTGCGTGACGAATTGATTCGCGCCGGCAAAGCCGATCTCTGCGTAGTGCACGCCGAAGGCCCCCATGTACTCCAGCAGATTCACTGCCGAGGGAACGGAGATTTCAAGATTCGGTTGCTGCAAGCCGTCGCGTAAGCTCGTATCGAACAGCTCAACCTTGCGTGGACTGTCGTTCGTCATAATTTTCCGCCTTCCATCTGTGCCTTGCGATTTCGGTTGCGTGAGTTAAGCAATCAGCCGCGTCATCCAGCGCGCCAGCTCCTGCTGGTCTGCTGTGCCTGCGGCGTGCGCGGCCTGCACATTGTGCCGCTCTTCCGCGGCGCGGTTCTGGCTGATTTTGAATTTTCCTTCAATGCGCGCGATCGGAATGCGAAACCCCATGATGCCCGCGAGCATCGTCCGGCGAAAACCATCCGGCATTGCGTGCCAGCGATCGAGATAGCCCGGTTCGTGCCTTTGAATAAGCTCCTCGACAAGCTCTCTCTTTCCGGCATCGTCTTCCACCAGCTCCAGCGTTCCGTAAGCATGAATGGCGATGTAGTTCCACGTGGGAACGGAGAGCGGTTCGGTGTAGAGCGCAGGAGAAACGTAGCTGTGCGGCCCGGAAAAGACAACCAGCGTTTCGTGTCCGGCCAGCGACTTCCAATGCGGATTGGCGTGCGCAAAGTGCCCTTCAATCCATCCGTGCTCACCCGCGTCCTTTACCACGAGCGGCAGATGCGTGGCCTCAGGCTGAGTTGCGCCGGGCCCAAAGAGAATGGCGAAGGAATAGGCCTGCATCGCCTCAAGCAGTACGGCGCGATCCTCGACGCGATTGAATTTCGGACTGTACATCGTGCTCTTCCTGCTTCCTTGTGAGCTATGTTTGTGTGCACAAAATCGAAAGGCCACCAGCCGCGCTTGCGGGTGGTGGCCTGGAATCCTGCTTTTGAATCTTAAGTCCGGCCTCAATTTCCCGCGCGCGCAATGTAGCCGCTAATTCGAATAGCGACAATGGCGCGCGAAATGGAAACGATGCTGTGCACGACGTTGATAGAAGTAGAGCAAAGTTGCGGCTGCGCGTCAAGCCAGCGGCGTGCGTCCGGGATTTGAAATTGTTTTTTGGGCCTGACGCTTCTTAAATTGAGCGATCGGATAAAGGTGGTATTGAAAATAATAGAAACTGAAAAAGAGCGTCATTATCCGTCCCAAGCGAAGGCCGACGGGCTCCCGCTCGTTATAGTGTTGCAGCAGCTCGTTACGAATTCCAAAAATGAGCAGGAGCCAGAGCACGCCTTCAGTGATGCGCACAAGGTCCATGAGTAAATGGACGACCTGTGACGTATACGGGCCAACTCCACTCACCAACAGAAAACAGGCAAAGGCCGCGCAGGCAAGTAGCACCGTGTCGGTCCGTCGATTCAATTTGCGAATCCAAAGGCAAAAGTAGATTGACCACACGCCGAAGAAAAGCCCCGATAATATAAGCAAGCTGATTTTTGGATCGAGCGCAGTCGCGATCGCATCTAGAACAATCAATGCGCCCAGTAAGATGATCCAATGGACTCGAGGAGGAGCTGGATAACTTGCAGTCGGCGACTGCTCTGGCATAGCGATCTGTGGCTCCATCGGGCCTCCGATAGTTCAAAACATATCACGCAGCTTGGCAAATGTGTCCAACTCAATCAGCCGCTGGCCCGGTGCGGGCTTGGAGACTTCGGCGTGCTCCAGCACCCAGGTGTCCTTGTGGAGCAAAAACACCGCGTGCAGGCCGGCGGCGAGCGCGGGATTGATATCGCTCTTCGGGCTGTTGCCGATCATCCAGCTTGATTCCGGCACGAGTTGATGGCGGTCCAGGACGGCGCGATATGTGGCGCGATCTTTTTCTGCCACAATCTCCACGGCGGAGAAATGGCGCGCTAGGCCGGAGCGTTCCAGCTTCCCGGTCTGTTCGTTGAGGTCGCCCTTGGTCATCAGGATCAGTCGATGCCGTGCGGCTAATTCGCCGAGGGTTTCCGCTACGCCGGGCAGAAGCTCGATGGGATGTTCGTGGATGATGTGCGTAAAGCCGTGGATACGCTCGACGTGCGCGTCCGTGGCCGTGCAGGAGGCAAGCCGCTCAAAGCAGGTGACCAGCGACCGCTGGAAGCTGCCGAGGCCATAGCCCTGCGCCTGGATGGTTTCGTGCTCCACGGCGTTGAGGTGCCGGCGCACCTCGGCGGGCGTATGTGTCTTGTGGTCCAGCCATGTGATGAAGCTCGCAATCGCGCGCTCAAAGTAGACGTTGTTCTCCCAGAGCGTGTCGTCGGCATCGATGAGCAACGTCTGGCCGAGCAGCTTCCGGCCGGCAGGGAACTGGGTCATATCTTCTATCGTATCGAATTCCATCCTTCGGCCTGAAGTTGCAGCTTTGCATTTCTTTACTGCAGAAATACCGAAGGGCTTGTTACACTCGGCTATCCAGCCCTAGGAGGCCATTGCATGAAATTCCTGCTCCGCCTGCTCCCGCTCGCCATGCTTCTCTGCATCCTGCCCATTGCCCACGCCGACGACCTGAGCGGCACGTGGAAGGGAACTTTCGACTACCAGGGAAGCCCTGTGGCAACCACGGTCAACCTCAAAGTGGACGGCACAACCATTACCGGCACCGTGGAAGGCCTGCCGACTTCGCCAACTGATATTCACGAAGGCAAGCTTGACGGCGACACCATCAATTTCTGGGTTAACACCGACTACCAGGGCAACACCTACAAGCTCATCTTCAAGGGAACCTACGCGAATGGCCAGATCGATTTCGCCTTTGGCACCGAGGATGGAAGCTGGGGCACATCGCTGAGCGTCAAGCGCGATGCCGCGCAGGCGACCGCAGACATTACCGGCACGTGGAAGGGTTCGTTTGACCTGCAGGGAACCGATACTCCGATTGTATTCAACCTCAAAAGCGCCGGCACAGCCGTTACCGGCACAGTCACCAGTCCAGAAGGCGTTGCCAACGAGATTCACGACGGCAAGATCGATGGCGACACTGTCACCTTCTGGCTTACGACCGAATATCAGGGACAGACTTACACCGTTCAATACAAGGGCAAGATCTCTGCCGGCCAGATCGACTTTACCTTAGGTCTTTCGGATGGAAGCTGGAGCTCCGAAGCCCTGGTGAAGAAGTCATAACGTTCGATCGCATCGTTCTCAACCATCGCCTTTGTATCTTCAGCAACAAAGCCCGGGATGCGACGCTTCCGCAACCCGGGCTTTGTTGTGCTTCGTGCTGTTATGCCTGCGGCCGCGCGGCGAGCCACTGCTTCAGGCTGTTTTCCTGCAAGCCGCGCAGCTCCATGCAGCCGTTGATGCGTTCGATGGCGTGCTTTTCGCCCTGCTCGGCGGAGGCTACCTTGTGCGTGGAGAAGAACTGCTCGACATCATCGCGGTCCGCGGCCGAGCAGAAGTTTGCCGTTGAGCCGACGAGGATGTTGCCCAGCTCCGGCGTCAGCAGCGGATGAATCGCATCCCAGTGGTCCTTGATGTATTGCCACGCCATGGGTCGCGTCTTGTCACCGCTCATTACAATGGCAAACTGAATCGCCGCATCCTGGCTGCGCACCTTGGGCGTAAGTGCGTAGTCGAGTGACCGCCTCGCCAGCTCCGGATTCTCAAACTCCGCCGTCAGGCGCAGGGCCATCTCGCCAAGTTGCGGATTGTGTGTCGTCTCGTAGACGTTGACGAGCCTGTTGTAGAGATCCTCGTCGCCGTTGCGCGCCGCAATCGCCAGCGCCGTCTGCCCGAGCGTGGGATCAACGGAGGCGGGATTGTCGAGGAACTTCTCCGCAATCTCGTGCGATTCTTTCAGCACCGCCGGATCTTTTGCGCCGCCGAGAACGCCGAAGAGCGTTGCGCGCAGCTCGATGGTTCCAGGCGTGTCGTCCGGCGCAGGCGCCGGCAGCGCGGCGTACTGCGCGGAGAAGTTTGTGCGCAGCCATGCAGCAAGCTCGTCCTTTTCTGCCTGCGTGCCGGCAATGCGCGACTCGATGGTGCCGACGCCGCTGAGCGCCGTGCCCAGAACGATGGCGTTCTTGTCGTCTTTCACCGCGGAGACCAGGTCGAGGTAGTCACCCACGGTGGCCTTGCCGTCGCGGACTTTGGCCCACTCGTCGCCGATGAGGCTGATGCGCTCGGTGGGCTTGAGAGCCGTTTCCACGTTGGCTACGAGAGCTGCGTAATCCTTGGGCGTGTAGGCGGTGCGGTAGTAGCCCGTTCCGCCTGCGTCGGCGAAGAAGATGGCGTTCGAGGGAACCTTGATGCTGGTGGTATCAGGCTCGACAAGCTCGCAATCCCGCTCGCCTGTGGACGTCTTCAGGCAGACGGGGATGGTCCACTTCTGCGGCTCGCCGGGTTTGATGCTCGGGCTCAGGTAGAAGCGCTCCTGCGAGACGGAAACGCGGCCATTCTCCGGCTCGCCGAAGGTGAGCAGCGGAACGCCGGGCTGTACCACAAAGCTTTCCATGATCTTGTCCACCGGCTTGCCGCTGGTGCTCGTTTGCGCTCCCCAGAAGTCCTCCGCTGTCGCGTTGCCGTACTCGTGCGCGATGAGGTAGTTGTGTACGCCCTGGCGGAAGGTCTCCGGGCCGAGGTAGTTCTCCACCATGCGCAGCACCGCGCCGGCCTTGCCGTAGCTGATGCCGTCAAACATCTGCTCGATCTCTTCGCGCGTGTCTGCCTTGGCGCGGATGGCGCGGGTGGTGGGCTGCGCATCGAGGTTCAGCGCGCCGCCGGTCTCTGAGACCTCGTCCTGGTCGATCTGCCACTCCGGGTGCATCACCTTGATGGCCTTGGTCTGCATCCACGTGGCAAAGCCCTCGTTGAGCCAGATGTTGTTCCACCACTCCATGGTGACGAGATCGCCGAACCATTGGTGCGCCATCTCGTGCGCCACAACTTCAGCCACGTTTACCTTTGCGCCGACAGTCGCGGTCTTTTCATTCAGCAGCAGGTCGGTTTCGCGGTAGGTGATCGCGCCGAAGTTCTCCATCGCGCCGGCTTCAAAGTCGGGCAGCGCGATCAGGTCGAGCTTCTTGAGCGGGAAGTGAATGCCGAAGTAGTTGTCGTAGTAGTGCAGCACCCACTCGGCCACGCTGAGCGCATACGGCGTCAGTTGCACCTTATCCGGCGTAGCGCAGACGCGAATGGCGACGCCGTCCGACGAGCCGCTGGTGCAGTCAAATTTGCCGACAAGGAAGGCGACAAGATAGGTGGACATCTTCACCGTGTGGCCGAACTTGATGGTGTGCACGTCAGGGCCCGGTCCGGGCGTGTCGCTCTCAATCGCGGTGTTCGAAATCGCCGTGTCATCCTTGGGCACGATGAGCGTAATGTCGAATGTCGCCTTGAAGGCCGGCTCATCAAAGCTCGGATAAGCGCGCCGCGCGTCGGTCGATTCAAACTGCGTGACGGCGAGGTTCTGCGTCGGCGTCTTCGAGAGATAAAAGCCGCGCAACTCGTTGTTCAGGATGCCGGTGTAGTGAATCCGCAGCGCCGCGTGGCCGGCGGGGATGGTGTCAGGAAAAGTAAAGGTCGCTTCTTCCTTCTCCACATCCGTCGAAACCGTGCCCGTCTGCTCCTTGCCTGCGGCCTTCACCGTGACCGACTGGAACTTGATCTCCAGCGAGTTGAGGGTGATGGAATTTGTCGGCGTCTTCACATCTACGTCGATCGTTTCCTCGCCGGTGAAGGTCGCGGCCTTCAGGTCCGGCGTAAGCGTCAGCGAGTAATGTTCAGGGATGACGGTCTTAGGCAGCCGTTGGGCATGAGCGGCAGGGAAGAGACCGGCAAACAAAAACGCGCCGGCAATCGCAGCACGCAGGGCAGAAGCAGAACAAGGGAATTTCATCGGAATCCTCAAAGTCTGTTGCATTGTGAATGAAAGCCCCGCAGCGTCCGCCGAGGCCGGAAAGCAAGAACTTCATCATAAAGCTCAAAATCCATCCAGGTCAGCAAAATTCCTGGTAGTGCCTCAGTTTCAATTTGCTTTGTAACAGGGCGCGAGCTTACTCGTGCCGTAAATGCCGCAACAATGAGCGTAGCCTTTAGGCCCTGCCAAGTTCCCCCCGCCGTTTATTTGGCGTTGTCTTTCCTCAACAGCGAATCGAGCAGCAGCAGACAAGCCCCCACAACCACCGCGCTATCCGCCACATTGAAGTCCGGCCAGTGGTGGGTAGAGATGTACACATCAATGAAGTCCACAACGGAGCCATAAGCGAGGCGGTCGTGCAGATTGCCGATTGCGCCGCCGAGAATTAGCGACAGCGCGACAGTGGTAGGCGTGATGCGTCGGCCGAGCCAGACGAGTGCGGCAAAGACTGCAACGGAAGCCAGTAGCGTGAAGCCCACCAGTCCCCAGTGAACCGTGTGCGGTGAATTTGAATCCGCAAAGAGCGAAAACGCCGCGCCCTCGTTGGTCCAATGCGTAATGCGCAGCACGCCGGGAATCACCGGAATGGCTCCGCCGATGCGAATATGCGCGGCAACCCAGACCTTGGTCAGCCGGTCGGCAACAAAAACAAACGCAGAGATAAGAAGCAGCCATGGAAGCCGGCGAGGCGCTGGAAAACTCACGCGACTGGCTCCGTTTTCTGCGGCTCAGCCTGCGGCGGAGCAACCTTCATCTCGCGCAGCGCGGACTGGCAGCGCGTGCAGACATTCTCCCAGATGCCGTAGTTGCTTACTTCCGGCATGTAGTTCCAGCAGCGGGCGCATTTGTGGCCATGAGCTCTGTAAACGGCGAAGTCAAATGGACCCGGGTGAATTCTTCCAACACTTGACGAGAAATATTCTCTCGGGTCTGTCTGATGCTGGAATGTCCAACTTGTTGTCCCATCAGATACAAGGACAAAAGAGACATTTAGTAACTCTTTGAGTCCGGCTTCATGACGTTTCAGAAGTTTATAGGCGTCATCTTTGGCAAGGATTTCGACGTCAGCATCAAGCGCCTTCCCAACGAGCTTAATCTGCCGTGCCGTTTCTAAGGTCTGCAAGGCTAAACCACGAATTTCAAGAAGTCGGGACCATTCATTAAGCACAGATTGCGGATTTTCGGAGAAAATCTCCTCCGGCTTCGGGAACTGCGCGAGATGCACGCTGGCTTCGCGACCATCCACAACGGGCAAATACTCCCAGACCTCATCCGCAGTAAAGCTCAGAATCGGCGCAACCAACCGCACCAGCGCCTCGGCAATCTTCCAAAGCACCGTCTGCGCGGAGCGGCGCGCGGGGTTTGTGGGTGCGAAGGTGTACATGCGGTCCTTGAGCACGTCGAGATAGAAGGCGCTCAGGTCCACGATGGCGAACTCATTGACGGCGTGGTAGACGCGATGGAACTCGAAGGCCGCGTACCAGCCGAGAATCTTTTCCGTAAGCTCGCGTGTGCGGGCCAGCATGTAGCGATCAAGCGGTAGGAGATCGCTTTCCTTCACTGCATCGCGCTTCGGGTCGAAACCGTGCAGGTTGCCAAGCAGGAAGCGGAAGGTGTTGCGCAGCTTGCGGTAGATTTCCGCGCAGCGGGCCATCAGGTTTTCACTTGCGGCCATGTCTTCGCGGAAATCGACCGATGCAACCCACAGCCGAACGATCTCGCCGCCCATGCGGTTGGCAATATCGACCGGATCGACGCCGTTGCCGAGCGACTTTGACATCGCACGGCCTTGTTCGTCGAGCGTCCAGCCCGCCGTGGCAACGTGCGAGTACGGAGCCCGTCCACGCAGCGCAACCGAAGTCAGCAGGGAAGAGTGGAACCAGCCGCGATGCTGGTCGCCGCCTTCGAGATAAAGCACCTCCACTCCGTCATTTTTCTGAAACCGCGCATAAGCATCTTTCAAATCCGCATCCGATTCCGAAACCGCCAGCCAGCTTGTGCCGGAGTCGAACCACACGTCGAGAATGTCCGTCTCCTTGCGAAAATTCTCGCTGCCGCAATGCGCGCACTTCGCCCCCGCGGGCTTCAGCGCCGCAGCATCGGTCGTATGCCATGCCTCAGCGCCCTCGCACTCAAACAGTTCGACAATTTTCCTGTTCAGCGCCGCATCGATCAGCGGCTGCTGGCACTTCTCGCACATCAGCACCGCAATCGGCACGCCCCAGATACGCTGCCGGCTGATGCACCAGTCCGGCCGCGTGGCGATCATGTTGGTGATGCGCTCTTTGCCCCACGCCGGGTCCCACACCACCTTGTCGATCTCTTCGATCGAAAGCTGACGAAACGTCGTCTCCGAACCATCCGCGCGCTTCATCGGCGTTTCAAGCGAGATGAACCACTGCTCCGTGGCGCGAAAGATAACCGGCTTGTGGCAGCGCCAGCAGTGCGGATAGGAGTGCTGAATGTCAGCCTGCGCAAGCAGCGCTCCACGCTCTTTCAGCAGCTCGATAATCAGCGGATTCGCCGCCCAGACTTTTTTATTGTCGTAAGGCGCAGGCGCATCGCCGGGCCAGTCGGCAGCGTGAATCACGCCGGCATCGTCCACGCGACAGGTCAGATCGAGGTCATAGCGCTGGCCGGTGTAGAAGTCGTCCGCACCATGCGACGGAGCGGTATGCACCGCGCCAGTGCCGGCGTCCGCAGTCACATACTGTGCCAACACACCGAGGATGGTGCGATTCAAAAACGGATGCTGGAATTGCGTGCGTTCGAGGGCGCGGCCTTTGAAGCGAGCAAGCTCTTTGGTCTCGCCAAGGTTGCAGGCGGCGATGACCTGCGGAGCCAGCGCGGCGGCGACGATGTAGACGGGATCGCCTTCCCACGTCCCCAAATGCGAGGGACGTGGAGCACCCGAATTTTGTGCGGATTCGAGGGCTACGTACTCGAAATCCGGATGAAAGGCCACGGCCAGCGACGCGGGCAGCGTCCACGGTGTTGTGGTCCAGATGATCGTGTAGACCTCACGTCCCGCAAGATTTGGGCCTGCGAGCGCCTTGTCGATCGCGGCTGCGTCGGAGGTGAGCTTGTAGCGGACGTAGACGGACGGGCTGGTGTGCTGCTCGTACTCAATCTCCGCGTCCGCCAGCGCCGTCCGGTCGTGGATGCACCAGTAAACCGGCTTCAAGCCGCGGTAGACGAAGCCTTTTTCCAGAAAGCCGTAGAGCGCTTCGAGCGTTTTTGCCTCGTACTCGCGCGACATGGTTTTGTAGGGCGTTTCCCACCGCCCAAAGCAGCCGATGCGCTCGAATTGCGAGGTCTGCAGATCGACATATTTCTGCGCGTAAGCCCGGCAGGCTTCGAGCACCGCCGGCGCGGGCATTTCGAGCTTTTTGCGGCCAAGCTGCTCGTCCACCTTGATCTCGATGGGCAGGCCGTGGCAGTCGTAGCCGGGGACGTAAGGCGCGTCGAAGCCGGCCATCGTCTTCGATTTGACGACAAAATCCTTCAATCCCTTGTTGAGCGCGTGGCCCAGGTGGATGGGCCCGTTCGCATACGGCGGCCCATCGTGCAGCAGGTACGCTGGCCGGGGACCGGACTCGGATTCCTGGCCGGCCTTGCGGAGCGCGTTCCAGAGGCGCAACTCGGCCCATTTCTTCAGCCGAAGCGGTTCATTTTGCGGAAGATTCGCCTTCATCGGGAAGGCCGTCTGCGGCAGCTGCAGCGTGGCCTTCAGCTCGGGTGCTGCGGACATCGTCACTCCATTGGGATCGAACTCGGTTCTGTTTCCAGTGTAACTTCCCGGCATCCGGTTTTTTGCGTAACAACCGCCCGCGCGCATCGTCTATTGTGTAGGGAGATTGCGCCATCGTGGACTTTGAGGTTCCGTCCAGCACGGCGAGCGAGACAAGCCTTGCCGCTGTCGAGCATAATGAAATGCAGGACGCCGAGCGCGGCGCTTACCGCTCCCGCGAGCAAAGGATTGCCCCAGCCGTCGAGACTATGACTGAATTTGCCACCCAAACTTCCGCAGCCGCTCCTGAAGCGGAGAACCACGAGGCGGAGAACCACGATCTCGACGCGTTCCTCGGCAAGGCCTTTGAATCGAAGTCCGTCTGGGCTGATCTCTACGAGAACCTCCGCGATGTCTTTTTCCCCACGAAGCTGCCGCCGCTGGAGCTGACCTCGAAGCCGATTCCCGTAGTAGATCCCATGGCCGTCAAGGCCAATCCCTGGTCCTTCGGCACGGCGGCGGTGGTCAACGGCGGCATCCTTGCGCTGGCCCTTTTCCTCGGCGCGCGGCAGGTGATTCACCAGATCGAGCAGCCTAAGGTTGTCGCCGACGTAGACATCAGCGACTTCAAGCTCGACGCGCCCAAGCGGGCGGTGGCGGCCGGCGGCGGCGGCGGCGGCGGCTCGCATGACGTGGTGCAGGCCATTAAGGGCAAGCTGCCTAAGATCGAGCAGCAGCCCATCACGCCGCCCATGGTTCCCATCATCGAGAAGCCCAAGCTGGCCATCGACTCGGCCATCGCCGTGCAGAAGGACATCAAGCTGCCGAACAATCCCAACCTGCCCAACATCGGCGTCACCAACTCTCCGAACGTAACGCTGGCCTCCAATGGAACCGGCGGCGGCGGCGGTATGGGCAGCGGCAACGGCGGCGGCCTTGGATCGGGCTCGGGCGACGGCTTAGGCCCCGGCTCCGGCGGCAACTACGGCAACGGCGTCTTCCGCATCGGCGGCAATATCTCGGCTCCGATACCAATCTTTACGCCGGAAGCGGAATTTTCCGACGAAGCCCGCCGTGCCAAGTACCAGGGCGAGGTGATGGTTTCCATCATTGTGGACGCTCATGGCAATCCGCAGAACGCCCGCATCGTCCGCCCGCTCGGCATGGGCCTGGATGAAAAGGCTCTCGAAGCCGTCATGAAGTACAAGTTCAAGCCGGCGATGAGAGACGGCCATCCCGTCCCGGTCTACCTGACCGTTGCGGTTAACTTCCGGCTCTACTAGCCCGCATATCTCACAGGCCGATTGTCTGTTTGGTTGAGTTGGGATTGAGGAATATAGCTGGAAAGGCCGTCTTTTCTGTGTCATAACTACGTTGTCGAGACGGGTTATGGCCGAGGAAAGGACGGCCTTTCTGATGACAGAGTGTAATCAAGAGGCGTTCGGATTTGCATCTCATTTTTCACGCCGGGTAGAGG